>JALRBM010000036.1 GCA_023257755.1 Candidatus Saccharimonadia bacterium
GGGATACCCCTCATTTTATCTATGCCGTCCGCTCCGGCCTCATTAAAATCAGTGATATCTCGGTCGATGGCTACGAGCAGATGCTCTGGCTGGCAAAAAAATACGATGTCGTGCCCCTGGAGTGGCTGTTTGACGCGAGTAGTATATCGCCCTTCTTCTACACTGCCCATACCGACGTTGAAGTCTTTGTTATTCCTAAAAATGATTTTCTCAATCGCATCAATAGCGACCCTGTCGTATTGTCAGAAATCAACAGGATGATCAGTATAAAGCAAAAACAGCTGCTAGAGCACATCGGCGCAACCCTCAAGCCAAAAGCGCGGGACAAGATTACTCACATGCTTTATCACATCGGGCAGCGCTTCGAAAATGACGCGTCGCCCAATACCGTTATTCAACTCACCCACCAGAATATCGCGAATCTGGTCGGCATCACCCGCGAAACCGCCTCGCTTGAGTTACTCCAGCTAAAGCAGGAGGGCTTTATCGATTACGGCAAGCAAGGAGTGACTATTCGCATAGAAAAGCTTTCTGAAATCGTAGACACCGTATAAAAGACAAAAAAGCAGCCCCGTAGGGCTGCACTTCGTTTCTTATGAACTATTGCCAGTGACCGGTCTGCAACCAGACAACGACGCTTATCATTAATCCAATACCAAGTCCTAATTCACCTGTTCCCATAATAGTGTCCTCCTTATATTAGTTGGATTATGGTTACGCAATGCATTGCACTTGTTAGTATGACGCTCTTCAGTTTAATGCTCTGTAAGATACGTTACAGACTTAAAAGAAAAACCTTTGCTTTGACCGCCTAACAGTAGTAATTAATATCCAAATAACTGTCGTTTTACTTCAACTTCGCAGGTGAGATCGAGGATATTGACGCCTAATTCTTGCAAATAAAGGCGCTTGCTTCCCTTCATGTCACAGGATAGTTGAAATATTTTAAGCACTTCCTTATTCTGATCATCAGCCGCTAACCGGTTGATTGATACCTTGCCACATCGTGAACATTCATGAACAAGCATCAACTCGCCTATTTTTGCCACGCCCTCGTGTTTAAAAGTCAGTCCAACTGGCCTCATCTTTCCGCGGCAACTAGCCTGACGATCACCTGTTTTGCTATCTACGTGTTTTGACCATAGACAGAGGTTGCAGTGATTACGATTGGCCGTGCCCATGTACGCATGAAGCGTCACAAAATGTCGACAATGAGTACACCAAAAACCACCCGAGAGTTGTCCTCTATTTTTCATAAAAGTATCCTTCCAATCAAAAACCAGCCTTATAGGCTGGCCATGCTGGATAGTAATGGGATACTATTTAGTTTTAAAGAAATATGGTTGACCAGCCTTAAATAGCCCGCGAAGGGCTGCGACTTTGGTCGTGGTCTGACGTGTATTTCTTACCATGCCTTAATAAAATACGATAGTAATAGGAATAAGTCAATCTGGTTGCCCTAATTGTTGAGAGGATGGATCAATAGCCTATTTTGCTTAAGAAATCGACGAATGAGTTTATATTCATCCACGTCGAAGCTTGGCTCTATATCATTTATAATCGCTTCGCCATCGGCGTTTAAAAAGCCCTGGATAATCCAATTGTTAATAACTACCCTCTCCCCCTCCTCGTTCACAGGAACACTGACAGCTGACGGATAGTCCCATATTGCGACTTTGCTGCTTTCGAGGGCTATCTCAAAACGCCTATTGTATAGGCCCGTCGCTTCCTCGCCGATGCACGCTCCCTTGCACCGTCCAAGCGAATAGGAAAAGCATGCACCCCTTCCCTTTTCCAATCCCATCAATTTCGGGCAAAGGCTGAACGTTCTGGTTATTTCCTCTAGTCGATTTTTGGCCTGCATCTTGGTCCGATAAATACCATAGATTTTAGATAGGTCATCCTTTGCATCAATAGCACCCATTGTGATGGAAAGAGAGCGATACTCATCACGTTCCGACCTAATCAATAGCGCATATTGCGATGCGCGCCTTAGCAGGCGATTATATACTGGCTGCAGTTCCTTGATTAATTTTGACTCCATAATCAGTGCAGCCAGTTCACTGCCGGTTTTTATCGTTTCTATCGAGTGAACCTGTTGGCTGATTTTCAGTTCCTTAAGATCCGTACTTTGAAAATGAGACATCACGCGTTTTCTCATGGTAATGCTCTTTCCTACATAGATTGGCAGCCTTGATTCATCCCGAAAAATATACACCCCTGGCACGTTTTCTATCCCGCTTATCACCGCAGCGTCAATGTGCGGCGGTAGTGACTGGGTTTTTAGTTGTTTACCGACAGCTTCATTAAAGAGTTCATATCCATGCTCCTCAAATGCAATCTGGGTAAAATGAAGCATAGCCCGCGCATCCTCGAGTGCCCGGTGGCGCTCCGTGACGGGAATTTGATGCCGTTCAATTAACTTCGCTAGACTATGACCCTTTTGAGCAGCGTAGAGGGCACGCGACAAGCGGACAGTACACAACAACCTTGGTGCGAACGTCTGACCCAAATTAGCAAATTCCTGTTTGATAAACGAGTAATCAAAGCGAACATTGTGGGCGATAAATACCGCGCCCTTCATAATATCTTCGAGCTCGGCAGCTATCTCGGAAAAAAGCGGCTTTCCCCGAGTATCCTCGGAGCGAATTCCTGTAATTGAGGTGATGAACGCTGGAACATGTGTCTCGGGATTAAGCAGCGTACTAAACTCGCGGACAATCTTTCCCTCCTCCACCCGAATAACAGCAACTTCAAGAATGCGGCTGCTGCGGTAGCTCCCGCCAGTCGTCTCGATATCCACAAAAACAACCGGATACTCAAACATCTCTATTCTATTATAGCGATGTTTTTAGTTCGGCTGCCTTGCTATCTTTTGAACGATTCCTCTAAATGCATGATTGGATCGTACCAACCGTTTTCAAGCACAAATGCCTGCACTTTCTTATCCGCCCCGACAGTAACTGCCAGCCCAACGAAGATAAAAATCACGGCAATTATTTTCTTGAACATTCCGTTGGGATTGCTAAACCTTTTGAGCTTACCGACAAGTGACTGGCCGAAGAGACTGATCAAAAGGAGCACCGACGCGAGTCCCACGGAATAAGCAACGAGATACAGGGCTCCCTCGAAAAACGATGCCGGCAACACGACCGCGACGATCAAAGCGTATGTCGGACTGCAACTATTAAATACCGGCCCCAGCACGGCTCCGAGTAAAATATCTTTTCCAATACCTTTACCATTTTGGGATTTTGCCATCAGCCGGTTCGCTCCCGCCTGCCAACCAGTAGCGATCATCACTTTTTCCCATAAACCTGGGAATAGCAGAGTAATACCAAAGAGAATAATAATTCCGCCCGAGATGATACTCCATACAGTTGACGGCACGCCAAGAAAAAGTGTTGTTGCTTTTAGCAGCATTGAAAAAACGAAAATAGACACGGCTAGGCTTGCGACAATAACCAGCGGATGCTTCAGTGATTTTTGGCTTTTATTTTGCCCGTGCAGCACACTTCCGCCAACCACAATGGGTAAAAGGGGCAAGATACAAGGGGCGGCCACCGTTAGCACACCCGCAACGAATGCAATGACAGTAAACTCAATCATGGCAGCAGCGCTCGCTTCACACTTTCAAACGTCGGTTCATCATACGCTACGTATCCTGCAGTCTTATTGCCTTCATGATCCAC
>JALRBM010000012.1 GCA_023257755.1 Candidatus Saccharimonadia bacterium
ATCATTGTTTCCCACCCAGATGCCAACGGCTAACTGCGGCGTGTAGCCGATCGTCCAGGCATCTTTTTGATCATCGGTCGTTCCCGTTTTCACCGCGGCCGTGCGCCCCGGTACCGTCAGCGACGATCCAAAAATCGGCGCACGGGCATTATTATCAGACAGAATACTCGATATCAGATACGACCCGTCGGCACTCATTACTTGCTTTGACTTTTCATCCGAACGGAAAATCAGGTCATCATACTTCGTTTCGATCTTCTCGATTATGGTGGTCGGGTATTGCTGGCCTTGATTGGCAAAGGCCGCATAGGCATTCGTCATCTGGACAAGCGGCGCTTCGGCCACCCCAAGTGCAAGGGCCAACCCATAGTTTTTATCTTTTTGAATCGCCGTGATTCCCATACGCTGGGCCGTTTCGATCGTCGTTTCGATTCCCACTTTCTGCATGACTTTCACTGCTGGAATATTGAGCGAGCGGGCAAGGGCGTTTCGAACCGAAATATTCCCACTAAAGGTTCTGTTGGCATTCTTTGGTGCGTATCCACCAAAGTCAGTCGGTACGTCGGCTAATATGGTTGCAGGAGTAACCAGCCCTTCCGCCAGCGCCTCGGCATAATAGATCGGCTTAAAGCTCGAACCCGGCTGCCGCGGTGTTGTCGCCACGTTGACCTTACCCCAGTCAGCGTTATTCCAATCACTACTGCCCACCAAGGCTCGAATGCCCCCGGATGTCGGATCAATCGCGATTCCCGCGGCGTTTGACCCGCCATTACGCTGAATAAATTTCATATGGTCAGTAATATTGGCCTTCATTTTGCGCTGCAAGTTCAGATCAAGCGTAGTTTGCACCTGGTACCCAGAACGAAGCGTCTTTTCTTCGCCGTACTTTTTATAAAGCTCCTCTAACACCATCTCTGCAAAGTGTGGCGCATCACCTTCGCTCGAAGTCTCCCGCGGCGCATAGGTTAACTGCTCGGCGAGTGCCGCCTGCTTGTCGGCATCCTTGATATACCCGTTCGTTACCATACGGGTCAGGACGGTCGTTTGGCGCTCCCTGGCATACTCCGCGTTCCCGATGGTCGGTGAATAGGCGTTAGGCGACGGCAAGATCCCAATCAACATCGCGCTTTCGGCAAGCGTCAGATCCTTCGGGGATTTATTAAAGTACGACTTGGCTGCGTCTTCGATACCAAAGGTCGTCCCGCCAAAGAAGACCGAGTTAAGGTACATCTCTAAAATCTGGTCTTTGCTGTATCGTTGCTCGATCGCGATCGAGACAGCTAGCTCCTGGTATTTTCGCAGGAATGAGCGGTCTGCCGAAAGCAGCGTATTTTTGGCCAGCTGCTGCGTCAGGGTCGAACCACCACCATAGGCCTCCTGCGACGTTACCGTTCCGTATACCGCGCGCAGGATTCCCTCTATCGAAAACCCACTATGCTTGTAAAAGTCCTTATCCTCAGCTGCGATCAGGGCATTCTTGACGTTACCAGATATCTCGGTCAGCGGTACCATTTTACGGTGCTCGGCCCGGCCAAAACTAAAGAACTTTTCGCCATTACGGTCGACCATGACGATTCCCGTATTATTCCGATTCATCAGGCGCTCCTGGTCAGCGATATCATTATAAAAATAAATATAGGTTCCTAGGGGAACAAGGATCAAAAAGGCAACAATCGGCAGCGCAATAACCAGGATTTTCTGCTTTTTCGAGAGATTTCGCCACCAGCGCCATTGGCGCCTGCCAGCACGCTTCGCACGGCGAACCGGCGAAACACGGGTGTACTTTCCTTGACGGACCATAAAGATATTATACCAAATTAGTCCATAGATTGACGCGACATCAACGCGTGTGTGATCGCAGCCGCCAGTGCGTCGGCACAGTCGTCCGGCTTTGGCACCTCTGTAAGACCCAGTTGAATCCGCACCATTTCCTGCACCTGTTTTTTGTCGGCTTTTCCGTATCCTGTTAGCGTCTGCTTGATCTGCATCGGCGTATACTCAGCGATCGGTAGTTTGGCTTTCCGGCCAGTCAGCATTGCCACTCCGCGGGCCTGGGCCACGCTGATCGCCGTTGTCACATTGCGGGCGAAAAACAGCTGTTCGATCGACATGACTTCCGGCTTTGTCGTTTTAATAATTTCTGTCAGGCTGTCAAAGATATCCTCCAGCCGCTCGTCAATCGGGGTATGCGCCGGTGTTGTCACGACGCCAGCATCGACCATTTTGTATTTGCCCTGAATAACATCAATAACGCCAAATCCCAAAATACCCGTACCGGGGTCGATCCCAATAATCCTCATGAAAGCAGTTCCTGATGTGTACCCTCAGCAACATAAACTTGTCCGTCCATGAGTGCATGGTGGGGAAGCTGCTTTTCTTCATAATAGCGTTTCATCGCATTTGCCTTGTCACCAAACCAATCAGATAGGTAGTGGGGGACTACGTAAAAATCAACCAGCCCCAAACCTTTCCAGACCACTTCCCTCTCGTAGTGGGCGGGAACTAGATCGGGTTCGTCAGCAAGCTCGGTCCCATGCAGATCAGGTACCATTACCACCGACCCTGCGCTCGATCCGCCATAGGTAAAACGGTCATGCATCAAGCCTTCAACCAGCAAATCATCAAAACCGCTATAACGCATCGCCCGCCGCAGGATGAATGCGCTGCCGCCATAGGCGAACACTAATCCAACACCCTCCAGCCTCTTCTCTAGTCCGTCTTTTTTCTCAAAATAATCACGAAGATCAAGCTCTTCAGCTTCTAGTCCAACCTGCTCTAGCTCCTGTTTTTTTAACCGCACATGCTCTGCCCGTTCACCAACGGGCAAATAATCTTTGGCATTATCGATCAAAAGAGTTTTTTTATTCTCCCCCACCATTTCCAGCAAACGATCGGCGTGATCGCCAAGACCCTGAGAAGAAAGATACAGTCGCATAATGCCAGTATACTCTAGAATTTTATTCGGTTTCAGCTGCTATATCGGCATTCGTATGAACGTTTACTACGTCATCAAGGTCATCGAGCGCATCCAGCAGGTTCAAGGCTTTTCGCGCCACTTCCGAATCACTTACTTCTACGGGGGTGTTTGGAACGTACTGCAATTCCGCGTCTTTGACTTCTAAACCAGCTTCGATTAGTGCAGAGCGGACTTTCGCTAACTCTTTCGGATCAGTGTAGACGACGATTTCGCCCTCATCCTCATTCGCATCTTCTGCACCGGCATCCAAAATAGCCAGGAGGGCGTCCTCTCCGCTTGCTGCAACGCGGATTACGCCTTTGCGTAAGAACTGGAAGGCAACGCTGCCAGGTTCGGCCATGCTTCCGCCGTTTTTTGTAAAGGCCGTGCGAACTTCTGGATAAGTACGGTTTTTATTGTCAGTCGCAGTCTCGACAATAATGCCGATACCGCCCGGCCCGTAACCCTCGTAGGTCGCCTCTTCCATGACAGCCGCGTTCTTATCGGCAACGCGGTCGATCGCACGTTGAATGTTGGCAATGGGCATATTGGCAGCTTTGGCTTTTTCGATCGCAAGCGCAAGGGCCGAATTCATATCGGGATCAGTACCGGACCGTGCAGCAATAGCAATCTGGTTGCCAATTTTTGTAAAAACCGCCCCACGCTTGGCATCATTAACGCCCTTTAGACGTTTAATTTTCGACCATTTATTATGTCCGGCCATAGAAACTCCATTGATTACCTCTCGTTTATAGCAATTCTAACAGATGCAAGAGTACTTATCTAGAGCGCTCAGCATACAGTTCTTCAAGTACGCTTCATTTGCTTAAAATGAAGTTGCTACTAATACTAGTATGTGATAAAGTAATCGGGAATAAATAAGGGAGAATGTTGTGAGCTTTTTAGCTTGGTTTTTTATTGTATACGGGGTGCTTGCACTCACACATATATTGTTTCAGATGCTGATTGGACACCTTGAGCACCGCAGACAAAAACACAAATATTTTAAAGGGTACCATGATCGTCACCACGAAAAGGTAAGTGTTGTAGTACCGGTATACAATGAAGATCCCGCGATACTCAATGAAGCCATTAAATCAATCTACGAGCAGGATCATGCCGATCTTGAAATACTCGTAGTCGATGATGGCTCGCAAAACTACAAAGAGCTAAATGAAAAAGTATACAAGAACTATAACCATGGACGCGCTAAGACTTTGGTTTCTAAGAAGAATATCGGCAAGCGTCATGCACAACGTATGGCTTTCGATAAAGCAAAGGGTGATATTATTGTCACCGTTGACTCTGATACAATTCTTCGTTCCAAGAAAACTATCTCACGTATTGTAAAGCGCTTTAGAGATCCTGAAGTTGGCGCAGTCACTGGTGATGTAAGAGTCGAAAATGCAAAACAGAATCTACTTACTCGTCTTATATCTTATCGTTACTGGACGGCGTTCCATCAGGAGCGTGCTGCGCAAAGTTACTTCTCAGTGCTTATGTGCTGCTCCGGCCCATTCTCGGCTTATCGAAAAACTATTATCGACGACGTTAAGGACCGCTACAATTCACAAACTTTCCTCGGTCAACTTTGCACATTTGGAGACGACCGCCACCTTACCAACCTTATATTAGAAGAGGGTCATCAAGTGGTATTCGATAATAAGGCGGTAGTCTACACTTATGTACCGACGACTCTTCCTCAATACCTTAAACAGCAGGTCCGCTGGAATAAAAGCTTTTACCGTGAGATGCTTTGGACGCTTAAGTCCATTAACAAGCATAGTGCCTATTTAATTTACGACCTACTAATGCAGCTGATCCTACCCTTCCTGCTTATAGTGGCTCTTATAGCTACTATAATCCAGGCGTTTCTTTTTGGGCCAGCAATCCTTATTCAGTACACAGCAATTCTCATAGGGATTGCCTTCATTCGTGCACTCTATGGCTTATACCGCACCAAAGATGTAGGTTTTCTACTATTTATTGTGTACGGTTTCGTTCATGTGCTTTTGCTAATCCCTACTCGGATGTATGCACTGCTTACGATTGCAAAGGTTAAATGGGGCACCCGTTAGTAGAGCAGTTACCCACTATACCCGACGTGGGTTTTGACAGATCCGTCAGTATCGCTTCTCCAGTAGAGGCGATACCGCGCGCACTGCGATCCGACGCAGCTTGAGTCATTAATGTAACCGTATTGGTTTACGGTTGGATTAGCGCTATTAACTAATGTAGGCGTAGTCAATCCTGGGGGTGTAAGCATAGCGTCTTTTATCTCCCCAATGTTAGCATTACGCCAACTCGCGAAGTTCAGTCCAATACTGCCCGACTGAGAATAAGGTGGATAGAAACCCTTTTGCTGGTTGTATATTTCAAGCTGCCGAGCAAGTTGGCGAATATCACTCATACGCTCAACGTCTCTAGAGCGTTTTTGGACTCCGCTATACGCCATAACGCTCACACTCGCTAAGATAGCCACGACTACAGTAACGATGATTAGTTCGATAAGAGTAAAGCCGTTATTTTTGTTTTTCATACACCTCCTATGAGTAATGGATTCAAAAATAACTTTACCTCATTGGCACTATGGACTCAAGGGCATCGTATTACCATCGTGATCGATAAAAGCGATCTTCTCTAAAATCAGCCCCGTAAGGAGCTGACAATAATTTCATGGAGGGTCCAGTGGGGCTTGAACCCACGACACCCTGCTTAAAAGGCAGGTGCTCTAACCAGCTGAGCTCTG
>JALRBM010000074.1 GCA_023257755.1 Candidatus Saccharimonadia bacterium
ATCTTTACGGCGCTTAGTTTGCTTTTAACAGTAGGTGGGGTCGGCTTTTTAACTGCTGGCGCGCTAGGGTTTAGTCAGATCGAGTCCATCTTGCTTGGGCTTGCACTTTTCTTTAGCAGCACGATTATTATCGCGAAGGTACTGAGTGATAAGCGCGAACTAACAAGGCTGCACGGCCAAATTGCTATCGGTATTATCTTGATCGACGATATTATCGCGACATTTGCACTTCTGTTCGTTGCAGCGGGATCCGGCGGCAACTCTCTTGAGTTAGGCGAGATCGGGTGGCTGATCTTGAAGGGCATTTTACTAGCGGTGTTTTTTGTGTTTATTAGTATCAAAGTACTTCCAAAAATTGGCAAGTTCATGGCAAAGTCGCAGGAACTTTTATTTATCTTTGCGATCGCCTGGGGGTTCGGCATCGCCACACTGGTGCATTTGGCTGGTTTTTCTATAGAGATCGGTGCTCTGTTTGCGGGTGTTATGCTGGCACACCTTCCCTATGCTGCGGAGATAGGTGCCCGTCTTAAGCCGCTTCGGGATTTCTTTGTCGTTCTGTTCTTTGTTGTTCTTGGCGGTGGGCTTATCTTGGGTGATTTTTGGTCAATACTTCTGCCGGCGCTGGCGTTTTCGTTAGTCGTTATGATTCTAAAGCCGATTGTTGTTATGGCAGCACTCGGCATGATGCGCTATACCAAGCGGACTAGTTTTAAGGCAGCGATTAATCTCTCGCAGATTAGCGAGTTTTCTATCGTGCTTGCCGTACTGGCCGTCTCGAGTGGAATTGCCGGCCAGGATATCGTCGCTGTTATTACTCTTGTGGCGGTCATAACGATTGCCCTGTCCACGTATATGATGCAATACGACAACTGGCTTTACGCAAAGCTTGAGCGTCCGCTGCGCTTGTTCGAGCGGTCCCTTGTCCAGGAACGGGAGCGGAAAGCGAAAGCCTATCCACTCGTCCTTTTTGGCTATAAAAAAGGTGGTCACGAATTTGTTAAAACGTTCAGAAATCTTAAAAAACCTTTTGTTGTTGTCGATTATAATCCCGATGTCATCGAGTTTCTGATGCGCCAGCATGTTGAATGTTTATATGGCGATGCAACGGACCGGGAGCTTTTGGCCGAGCTTCATATGGCAAAGGCAAAACTGGTCGTGAGTACCATTTCGGATCATGCTGTTAATATGCACCTTCTCCGCTACACGATGCGTCATAACGAGGAGGCAGTATTTATGTGCCATGCAGATGACTTTAACCAGGCCGCCGAGCTATATGAACACGGTGCTGCCTATGTCATGTTGCCGCACTTTGCAGGCAGTGAACGAATGAGTATGTTTATTGATCGCAACGGGCTTAAGAAAGAAAGCTTTGCGCAGCATAGAAAGCGTCACCTCGTCACGCTTGGAAAATCTGCTATTACCCATTCGTGATAGAAACTGTTTTTTTGGTTTGATGAGGCGTCCGATTGATGATCTGAGGATAAGGTACGGCGATGCCGTGCTTGTCAAGCGCCTTCTTAAGCCGGCGGCGGAATTCTCCGGCTATATCCCACTGCATGGCGGGTTCGACTTTGCCAAATGCCTTAACCCTGACGGCAGAATCCTCGAGTCCGTCCACGCGGAAGAATTGGATCGGTTCAAAAATATGCGGTGCCCATGTTTGGTCGGCCTGCATTTCTTCGCCTACCTTATTAATGATTCCTTCGATTTTATCGATATCTGCCTCGTAGGGCACGCGAACGTCAACGTTGACGTTGGCGTATCCAAATGACTGATTGGTGATAATTTTAGCTTCACCATTTTGAATGATATGCAGATTGCCATCCAGGTCACGAAGGCGGGTGATGCGGATCGAGATGTCTTCGACTATCCCGGAGATATCTTTTCCGGCAGCGTGCAGAGTAACGATGTCACCCACTCGGTATTGGTTCTCGGCAATGATAAAGATACCTGCAAGAAAGTCCCTGATCGCATTTTGCGCACCAAACCCAACGATGATACCGACGACGCCTGCCCCGGTCATAAGGGCGGTAACGTTAACGTCAAGCTGCCATAAGATGACGATGATAGCCGTAATCCATATGACGACAGCCGACATGGTTCGAAAAATCGTCACCAACGTATGTTCGCGTTTTTCTTCGTCTACATGATTAGCGTACTTATGAACGCGGATGGCGCGGTGGACAATTCGTTCAATAGTAGCCCGGAATATCATCTGTACGATGACGGCAACGAGGAGTGTCGCGGAGACCTGAACCAAAGGGTTGGCGAAAACCACTCCTAGTAGTTTGGAAATTTCCTCCGAGTACATACTACTACCCTATCACAAGAAAACCGCTGCCTGCAATCCTGTTATGCTTCTTGTAAAACGGAAAGAATATTACCGCTTGGGTCTTTGAACCAGGCAATATCCGGCCCCATGTTCGCGGCAATACCACGCATGATATCATTTTCGTCCGAGCCCTCGTAGCGCTCAAAACCCACTCCCTTTGCCTTGAGATCAGTGACGGCAGCATCAATCGAGTCGACTGGAAAGTTAAGAACGGTATATGTTGAGGGGGTATGATCTTCTTTAGGATAAATAAGTACCGAACCGCCAGTAGCAAGATGAAGGGTCAGCATGTCGCCGCCAATTTCCTCTACTTCTAACCCTAAGATATCCTGATAGAATGTCTTTAATTTTCCCGTGTCCTCGGATGAGAATCCACTGAACGCTGGTGAGTTTTTAAACATATTGCCTCCTTGTACTAATTCTTAAGTTTTTCTACAACTCGCCCTACTGTTTTCCATGTTCTGGTGGTGATTTCTCTACTAAATTGTTTTTCGAGCCATCCCATTAACTCCGGAGTTTTAGCGGCAGTAAGATCAATGACGCTAAATAGTTCGCGGTCGGTTGCGGCCACGATACGGTATCCTTTTTCTTCTGGTGCAAAGGCTATTTCAGGCATCTGAGAGGGTGGTTTTTTCAGAAATGTAACATTAAGGTTTGTTGCTGATGTGTGTTCCAACCCCCTGAAGGGATTGAATGTCATGAGGTTTTCAAGTTCGCCCAGGCTTCGAATGATCGTAGTACTGTGAAAGCCGAGCTGCTCCGGCCAGGTGGCCTCGATCATATTTTCCATTTTTTTCGTGTCCTTTTGTTCACTTTCAAAAAGCACGTTGCCACTGGAAATGACCGAGCGAACGTTGGTAAAGCCTAGCGATTCAAGAGCGCCACGCAGTTTTTCATTGTGCATATTTGGGTTGCCTGGTCCTATTCCACGGAGGAAAGCTGCATATTTCGTCATATACCTATTATAATACGTTTAGCTATGAAGCGTCTTGCCCATTACTCCCAGCACTTTCTCCGCTCACCTCGGCTTGTGAAAGAGTTGATTGGTCACTCAACCATTAAAAAAAGTGATCTTGTGTATGACCTTGGCGCGGGGAGTGGGGTTGTTACATCAGCGCTCGCTACGCGCTGTCGACAGGTTGTAGCGGTAGAAGTGGATCCTCGGGCAGCCCAGAAGCTGCAAGACAACATGCGGCGATTTGATAACGTAACAATTATACCGGGCGATATTATGACGATCGAACTGCCTACGGACCCGTATAAAGTATTTGCAAACATCCCCTTTCATCTTAGTTCACCTATCTTGCGGCGACTTATTGAGGCTGATCATCCGCCCCAAGCCATATATCTGATCGTTCAAAAGCAATTTGCTAACAAGTTACGGATTGGCACGGGGCGCTTCACAGGAGTTTTAGGAGCATACATGGCGCCGTGGTATACGGTCCGAGTAAGGAAGCGGCTGCAGAAGACTGACTTTTGGCCGTATCCAAATGTCGATACGGTGTTTATTGAGCTTCTTCCTCGCGCAATACCCCTTTTGGCGCGTGACAACATGCAAAAGTATAGAAATTTTATCGAAGAAAGTTTCTCGACGCCCAAGTATTTCCTCAAACTTCCGCTTGATTGCGCGGGTATATCATCTGATGCAAAACCATCTCAGCTTGATGAGGCCCAGTGGACGAGGCTTTTTAACGAAGCTGGTCGGAATAGGTACTAAAAACAGCCGTAATTCGGCTGCTCTGGTGCAAGGCGGGTGTGTGAGAGGAGACGCGTGGGGCGGGGGCGACGAGACACGGCTCGCCGACCCCGCCCTGTCACGTCAGGTCACGCCGCTTCGGGCAGAACGACGCAGTCGTCGCTCGCTCCCGGGTCCGGCTTGACGTCCTTGGGGTCGAACTGGGGCGTGACCGCCACGGTGGCGTAGTGCTCGTGGTCGCCGTCGGCGACCGACAGGCAGTCGTCACCGTCGTAACCGGCCTTGGTGTTGCCCATGTTCTTGACGACGAACTGGCCCGTGGTCTTGTCGAGCGTCACCTCGACGTCGAACACGCCTTCGCGCTTGTCGCGGAAGTGGACCGACGTGTCGATGACCCACAGGCCGCTCGGCTTCTGCTCCACGAGGGCACGATCGCCCTCGTCGTTGTCCTCCTTCCAGAGGTCCGCGTAGACCGTCTGGCCGGGCTTGATCTGTCCGAGGGCGGACTCGTCCGGACCGGGGCAGCCGCCCGCGGTGAGGCCGAGCCCGCCGAAGATGACGATCAGGACAACTACTGAACGGCGCATGGCCGTCTCCTCTCACGAAATACCAACAGGGTATCGGTGAATATTATAGAATATAAGTATTAAAAAAGCAATACTATTTAGTGTGGTTCCCGCCTGGTTGCCAGGGAGCATTCATAAAGAATGGCGCGTACAGATCATCTTCTGGGCGAATATAAACCTCTGATAGCTCTTCCTTCGTAGGATCACGGTCCTGGAACGACACGAACGGAACATCAGCTATAAGCGCTAACGGGGTTCTTTCGGCGCCCTCGCCCATGGCAACAGTAGCGGCAGCTGCTAGGCCGCTACCGATCGCAGATGTAGCTACCTTGAAAGGTCGTCCAAATAGATCGTTCGTGCCAGCAAGGTGCCTGATGGCTTCGAAGCCACTATGGGCGAGCATGATACCAATGGTTCCAGCCCGCATCGGTGGCAGGCTATTGCTATCGATAATGATTACTCCAATCTTTTCCAGACCGTACTGGCGGCAAAGAAAAGCCCTTAAGTCGTTTGCGACACTCTGAGGCTTCTCTGGCCATAAGACAAAATGTCCGTCGGCATTTGATTCGTCAATGCCAGCAGCCGGAACGAGGCTGTTGTTTATGATAGTAAAGTTAGAGCCGTAGCGGTTAAAGCCGTCCGGCGTATAGCGTTCTGCTTCCTGCTTTATAAGATCCGACTTAGGGATTGATTCAAGATCAACTACTCTATTTTGGCAAAGTGCAACTACCTTGGAGCTGATGGCAACCACGGATTTTTCGGTTAATTCGGAAATACTTTCAGCGACGAGCGTTTCAATTGAACATTCGTTTGCTCGGACTAGTCGCGTCTTGATGGGAGTTACTTGCATGCAAAGTAAATAGTAAGCGTGCGGGCTTGTTTTTGCAACCCTATCTTCCCTGGAGTGCGTCAAGTGCGACTGCCATAGCAGCCCAAACCCGCCAGTCCCTGGCGTCGAAAGTATCGTCATTCATTGAGAGTTCATAGTGATCCCGAAAGCGAGTCTTTTTCATGTAGTGTCCGATTACTTTGTCTGTCTTTGTATCTACGAAAGTGAAATGGACGCGAAGCAGTATCATGAGAATATCTGCGAAATCACCGATTATCGGGATGAAATCCAGGACGCGTCGCACCACGGCGAGTATTTTATTGGTCTCGGAAATGGTGATGACCGGCTCGTCGCCATCCAAGATATTCCAGGTGCTGTTTAGGAGGGATTTTTTAAAGGACTTTTGGAAAGAACCAAGCGTATTCCCGTCTGGATCGGTAACAAAATATCGTCCGTGGACATCAAGTATCTTTTCGGCGTGAAAGCCGAATACTTCCTTGGCCTTTGTCTCGTCGGTATAGAAAGTAACTTTTTCCCGAAACGCCAGTCTTTTTTGCTGTGCAAAAGCGACGAGGTCTGATTTCTTGCCGTTCTCTACGTTATAAATTCGGTATTGGTTGACCATCAAGGTAATTTTTTGTTCAACAATAAGTTTTGGGGACATATCGTTATTGTGTCATACCTCGGAACATCCGGAAAGCCAGGTGTAGTAGAATAGCATTATGAGCCTAAAAAAGATTTCCGGCGGAACGGTGCACAAAATGCCGCCCGATCTTCGTAAAGTCTTAACGAGTGACCCAAAAGTCCTGATGTTATGGGAGGGTATCACGCCGCTCGCTAGAAATGAATTTATCTGTTGGGTCGAAAATGCGAAGCTGATCGAAACAAGGGCTAGGCGTGTTCAAAGGACTTATGATGAACTACTAGAAGGTAAGCGTCGTCCCTGCTGCTGGGTGGGTTGTACGCACCGCGTCGATAAACCAGTGAGTAGGTCGGTGCGCTGGGTGCTTGGCAAGCAAAAGAAAAGTTAAGACAAGTGCTTTGATAGAATGGGCAGCATGGCCTTTGCGCTGACCATGTGATCTTGTCCCTCGACTTTCTCATAGGACGCGCCCGGGATGGTTTTGGCCAGTTGATCAGCTACAACATGTAAGCCGGTAGGGTTCTTTGCGCCAACAGCAATATGCACCGGGACGACACAATGCTTTAATCGCTCGAGCGGCGGTAAATCCTTTGTAAGCTCGATGTCGTACATAAGCGTTGGAGCGAGCGCCTTCATCGTCTTCCATCCTGGAAATAACGGCAGGACCCATATAAGCGGTCGAGGCATTCCGATCTCCCCTAAAAATAACTTCAAGGCCTTGGCGTTTTTACGATTATCAAGTAGCTGCTTCACCTTTTGCGCTAATGCGTTGTACGACTGCTGTTCAACATTGTCATGGACATAGGATGCATCATAAATAACCACTTTTTCTACTTTTTGACGTAATTTCAGCGCAGCCTCAAGTGCAAGGACGGCTCCGGATGAGTGCCCATATATGCGCGCTTTGCCTCCTGCGGCGTCAATTAATACTTCGATATCTTCGATTTCTCGATCGATAGTGTATGAAGATGTGTCGCCGCTATCTCCGCGTCCGCGGCGGTCATAATTATAGACGGTAAATTCTTTCGAGAATTCTTTAACATCACTTATAACAGGCTGGAAATTGCGAAAACAGGTCGCTCCGGTAATATAGATAAGCGCTGGCCCGTCACCCTGCACATCATAGGCTATGGTTGTTCCGTCTTTTGATATTACTGTATTCATTATTTCTCTCCTTTTATCATTAAATATTGCCCGAGCTCGCTGCTTATTTCCGCAAGAAGCTGAGTTGCCTTTGTAAGCTTCGCAGCATCTAGCTTTGTCATGAGCTCCGCCGACCACTGTGCATCTTTCTCGTGGATTGTATTGAGTATTTGACTACCCCGCGGTGTCAGTTGTAAAAGCGGCGCGCGCTTATCGGATGTGTCGGGTATATAGGTCGCAAGCCCCTCTCGCACCAGCGCATGGGCGATACGCTGGACACTTTGACGCGAATTTCCGATATCCCGAGCCATGCGTGCCACCGTTTGAGGTTTGTGACCAGCCCGTCCCAGTACTTGCCACCGTGCACTACTTTGGCCCAGGGGCTTTGTGACTTCCTCGCCAGACCGCATAAGCAGCCCGTTGATCGTAAAAACTGCAATAGAAAATTCACTCAAAGGATCATTTGGTATGTCATTCATAGTCCAAGTTTATGTAATTGACAACATATTGTCAATAAAATTTGTTATTTTTTGCGATTGCTCAGACCCATTTCGTGTCGATCATGGCAATTAGTTGACTTTGGTAATATTTTATGCTATTATTGATTTAATCAACGGCAATGGCTGTTACTCTCATCTATTAACTTCCCATATACGCGCTGTCAGCGCCATACTAATACCAAGGACTAATACTATTAACAAGGTAACATCATGAAAATACATTTTATCTGCCGAGGCAATGTTCTTCGTAGCCTCATTGCAGAAACATATCTCCGTTCGCTTCACCTTCCGGGTGTGACGGTTGAATCCAGTGGGACGAATGTCGCCCTGCTAGACCCTACCGAACGGGAATATTTCGCCAATACGATCGCTCTATTGAAGCGTCATAACATAGACAAGTATGCCAAAAACACTTCGCACCAACTAACCCAAAATCGTATCGAAGGCCACGATGTAATCGTATGTATGAACCAAAGAGTAGTAGGCGAAGCAAAACAGATCGTCTTGTTACCCAAAGATGTCATCGACTGGAATATCGTGGATATTGGCGAGGGGCATCGAACTGTGGCGAAGAATACTCGGCTGTATGAAGAAGAGATTTTTGAAGAGATTACATTACTCGTCGATTTGTTGGCAAAGCGAATATCTATCGCACGTTCCAGTTAAGGCTAAGTCAACATTACTACTCTTTGGTGATCTGCGTTATTTCCCACAAGTGTCCATCGGGATCGCATACATAACCCGTATTCTGACCCCATTCGTTCTTTTCCATCCGACCGGCGACTTTTCCGCCGGCGGTTTGGGCGGAGGCAAAAACATGATCGATCATTTCAGTACTACTGACCGCGCAGGAGTGTATAACTTGCACGTTGCCCTCATTAGGGTAGCTGGCCCACAGCCCAGCCTTCTGCGTGTATTTTTCGTACTCCTCTTGCCTCATTATAAAGATGCTAAGGTTTGCAATCTCTATAGTGATTTGTGAATCATCTTCGATCTCGAGATCTTCTAGGCGGAAGCATTCTTTATAAAATTTGAGCGACCTTTCTAAGTTTTTTGAAGGAAGGCACGTTACGATACTCTTTGGTTTCATAGTGCAATTTTACCACTGCTTGGAGCGTCAAGGGTAGATTGTTGCTATAGTAAGACCATGAAGGTAGTTTTCGTAGCTGTGGGGCTTATCACCGCATGAGTATTGATCGTATTGAAAAAGCAGAACGAGCTAGCGATACACTGGGCATTGTTTTGCCGGGTTTTTTAGCGTTCAGGACGGAAGAAAAATACCTTGACCTTGCCAGACAGTTAAATCAGGCCGGTATTGACGCGCTACGGATGACCCCCGAAGGCCACTTGGTTGATGATTTTGATTACTCGGTCTATACACAAACGAACTATCTGGATTCTCTCTCGCAGATTATTGAGGAGCAACGGAAGGAGTACGACAAGCTCTTGTGCTTGGGTATGTGCTGGGGTGCGCTTGTCGCTTTGCTCTATGCTGCTCGCCACCAAGATATTGATGGTGTGGTGGCTATAATGCCTACGCGCAGCTTCATTTGGTGTAATCCATATGATGAAACAAAAACGCAAGGATGGCGCGAACAAGGCACTCGCCTATTCCCTGGCACTGAATGGTCGGCGCTTAACAAGGATGCTGTCGTACCGTTCACAACGGTGGAAGATGCCGTTTCTTACGATCTTCTTGAGTATGCGGGTGATATCACCTGCCCTGTACTTATGATAGGCGGCAGTAAAGATACAATGGTGCCAATTTCATGGCTAAGGGCACTTGAGGGCGAGCTGACGAATTCTGAGGTTGAGCTAGCGATTATTGACGATGGACATGACTATGACCCGCCTCGTGTTAGAGGTCTGATTGGTAGTTGGGTGAGTAAGCATTTGCAGGCCAAGCCCTGAGTGGATCTGTTGTGACCGGCCGCGGATAAACCTCTCCCCCTTTTCGTAGTCTCCAGTCGCTTACTAAAAAGTAGGTAATTGCAAGCATGTATATATACGACTATGGTAAGGATATTAACAACAAAGGAGAAAATTATATGAGTCAACCAAATCCTGTTACCTGGTTTAGTATTCCCAGTGATGACATAGAAGGCGCAGCACGCTTCTACGAAGCAGCCTTTGGCTGGGATCTTTTACCGGTTACAAAAGAATTCAAGTCAGACTTTGACTATCAGGTAGCGCTTAACTCGCAAAGTGATGACGACCTTGTCTCGCTAGAGCGCGGTCGATTAAATGGTTGCTTGGTCAAGAAGCAGACTGGTATTACGCACCCGACCGTACTTATTGAAGTGGATGATCTGGACGAGGCTGCTCGGAAAGTCAAACAAGCTGGCGGTTTAGTCGTGTCCGAGGTCATCCCGATGGATAGCTTGAGCGGCGAGTTCTTTCTGGCGAAAGATCCAGATGGTAACATTTTGGAGATCTTTCGCAATAAGTAGCCCAGAAAGCTATTCGGTGACGTTTGCGTAATTAGCGGCAATGCCAATTTCATGGGAGTACGACTGTCCCCATTCGGCAAGTGGCAACATAAGCTTATTTGCGTGAACGCCTGCGTCAGTCAAAACATATCCAATCCGGAGCGGCATCTCCTGATAATCAATCCGCTTGACCAGGCTATGCTGCTCCAATTCTTTTAGCTGTTGGATAAGCATTTTTTCAGTTACACCCCCAAGTGCTCGCCGCAATTCACCAAAGCGCATCTCCTTTTGGCTGAGCTCCCACAAGATTGCAGCTTTCCAGCGACCCCCTATCATGTCGAATACCGGACCAAGGCCACAACTGTAAGGCTTTTTGATTTTCATGCCTTTATAAGTCTACTTCTTTACTTGGTAGCGTAACACGATGACGCCATTATCATAGGGAGTTGCGCCTAGAAGACCAAGCTCCTGTTTATCAGTAAATAGATACTTACCTTGAGCGCGAGTGGTGGGGCAAACTCGAAGATGTACTTCATCGATTTCGCCTGCTTCAAATAGCGACTTCATAAGTGTGATGCTCCCCCAGAGCCACAGGTCTTTGCCCTCTTGCTGTTTTAATTCGCGAATTGTAGCGACTGGATCGGGGGTTATCGTCGCCGGTGAATATTCACCCCACGGTGCTTCCTTAAGTGTAGTCGATGCAACCACTTTGTTGAGTTTATTAAGTTTGTCGGCATAGACACCTTGATCGGTAGCAGTTGGCCAATAGTCTTTACTCATGGCGTAGGTGTTGGCGCCAAGAATCATCGTGTCGACAGTGTCGATAAATGTCAGCGCGAAGTCTTGGAGCGCTTTATCTCCCTGTGCTGATGCAGTTACAAAACTTAGGCCGCCATCTTCCTCAGCGACGATAGTATCCGCTGTAGTCCATTGTTGTACGATAAGTTTTCTCATAACTCCCTATTATAAAGCTCCAGGGAGTAATAACAAGCTGCTATGGGGAGTGATATTATGAAGAGCATGAAGGTAAAACATATAGATCATATCGGAATTAATGTAAATGATCTTCCGGCTGCTAAAGCATTTTTTATGGAACTCGGCTTTGCGCTCGTCGGAGAAGCACAAACAAAAGGCGAATTTTTAGACAGTGTCATCGGCCTGAAAGGCGCAGAAACTGATTTCGTGATGCTAGAAGCTCCTGGCGGGCAGCTGCGTCTAGAAGTTATTAAGTATCTGAAGCCAGATGATCCAGAGCGCGATCGAGTGCCTGACGCGAATAATCTGGGCTTGGGGCATATCGCTTTCGAAGTAGACAACTTGGAAGAAATTGTGGCTCGCATTAAAGAAAAGGGTTACAAGTTGATCGGTGAAATACGAACCTATCAAGACAGCTGGAAGCTATGTTATGTACGAGGTCCAGGCAATATTATCGTAGAGCTAGCGGAGCGGCACTAGATTTCTTGAGTATTTGGTGCTGCTGTTGCATGGTATAAACGGGCATGATCGAAAGTATGTTTGGTTTTTCATAATGTTACGCCTATTCATTGCTCCCGAATGTCGGCACGGGCTAATCACGGAGTGACTTTTCGTATTGTCCGGGTGTCATGCCAATCAACTTTTTGAAGTCATGATTAAAGTGGGCCTGATCACTGTAGCCGAACCTATTTGCAACCTCAGTCCAATCAAGCTTTTCCTGGGCGCGCGCAAACCTTATGACTTCTAGAAATCTAGCGCGCATGATAGTCCATTTAGCCCCGACACCGACGTAGATCTGAAATAAGTGCTGCAGCGAACGTTCGCTCATACCAAAGTGCTTAGATACAGACGCGACCGTAGCATTGGTAGCGCTTGCCTCAATGTAGAGAATTATTTTTTCAACAAGCTGGAGATGAGGATGCGGTTGCGGGTTTTGCTTGCGTAGCAAGCGTTCGATCGTTTCAAGGAGTGGCTGATTGCTAAGCGCTAGGATTTTTTTATTGAAAATATCATCGGCGTTGGTAAAAATTTCTACAGCAGGCAAAGTTTGCTCGGCCAGAGTACGCATTTCGAGGCCCAGGAAAGGTTGAAATCCACCAGGTCGAAATTGTGCGCCGGCATACATCGGCGTAACCTTGGCTACTAGCCGGCGGGTACGTGTGGTTGGCCCCTGCGCAAAGGCACCGAGCGGTGTAAAAAACAGTGTGGCTACGGGCTGTGAGAGAATGTCTTCGCCGGTGTAGTTAGGGTCATAGTCCAATCGGCGGCGTGAAATAAAATAATGCTCAACAAACGGTGCCATATCCGACGAAGGATAGTAGCAGTGTAAGTCGTAGCTGCGCACAAACTCATCCATATTCAACACGCCTTCATAAAAATCTGGCTTTTCTTTGAACTTTGCGGATTTTTCCAATTTTCCCTGCACAGTGCAGCCTATTATAAAACCAGAAGCGGTTAAAGCCAACTGTTTCACTAACTAACAAAAGGAGGCCTTTATGACAGACAATCAAAATCCTGGCATGCCAACGCCAGACCCAAAGCTCAAAGCGCTTGACCGCTTTATCGGCAAGTGGAAAATGGGCGGACACTATGTCGGCTCGGACGAGCAGAACATTAAAGGTGAGGTGGAGTATCGCTGGCTGCCCGGCGGGTTTTTTATGGAGCAGCACATCGTGTTGCAGTTCGGCGAACACCTGCACATTGACAGTACCGAGCTGATTGGCTACGACTTTGAAACCGGTGGACTAAAGTCGGCTGTGTACTCAAACATGTCACCTGTGCCACTGCCATACTTCTGGGAGATCGACGGCGACGACGTAAAAATTACCGTTAAGTTTGACCCGCTCGACGCAACCTTTACTGGTAAGTTCAGCGACGGTGGCAACACCTTTAGCGGTGGCTGGCGTCCAAACGAAGGTGCCGATGCAGTGGTAAACGCGCCATACGATGTATCTGGTTCACGGGTAAAGTAGCAGTCACAAAATGGAACCAAACATAAAACAAACCCGGATCAAGCGAATCCTGTTGGCGGTAGCGGCCGTAGTGATTGTTGGCTTGCTAGGCTGGTTGACCGTCGGTTTACTCAGCAACGAGGCATTCCAGTAGAAGAACGTGCCAAGTTCACCATGCCAGTCATGTTGCTCTCGGGCGAAAACGACGTGATTCGCATGGAGCACCTGCAAGCGGCAAAGGAAAGTTTGCCAAAAGGTTCGTTGGCAATAATGCCAAATACCGACCACTTTGGCCCACAGGCCAATCCGCAGATGGTGACAGCAATGGTTAGGAGTTTCATAACTCCACCGCCAGTGCAGTCTGGTCAGTAGCCTTCAAGAGGCGCTTTGTAAACTATACCGCCATAAGCGGGTATAGTTTTTAGGCTGTCACAAAGTATAGTGTTCTACGACCGTATCAACAGGGGTTTCTTGCTAAACGACCTATTGCAGAAAGAAAATTCTTGATATCATCTTCGGTATTGTATATATGTACACTTACGCGAATGAGTCCATCGATGCGGGTATCTTTTTCATCAGCCCGGCAAAACAGCCCAGTACGCACCATGATATTCTCTTGGTCTAAGGCGTAGCCTATTTCTGCGCTGTTTACCCCCTCTACAGAGAACGCCACGATACCATACCCGCCAAGGCAAGTCCAGTACTTCGGACCCGGAGGAAAGACCACTCCTGGAATTTTGCCTAAACCCTGTATGAGTTGCACCGTTAAAGACCCTAAGTGTGCTTCTATCTCATCTAGACCTATCATATTGATGAATGAAATTGCGGGGTCCAGGGAAAGAATTGCTGGATAATTTAACGTGCCAGATTCAAGCGCCCGGCAAAAGTTTACAAATTCAACTTTACTAGAAGCGGCGGAGACCCAGCTACCTTCCCCGCCACCTACGAACAGGGGTATTAGTTTTGTTTGCAGTTCTTTGTCGACAAATAGCACGCCACTTCCCGGAGAGGCAAACATCTTATGTCCTGAAAATGCCATAATGTCAGCGCCTAGTTCTTTCACATCTACTTTCATATGGCCAATGCTTTGCGTGGCGTCAACGAACACAATAATGCCTTTCTCGCGCAGGTCCTTCAGTAAATGAACGTCACTGTCTGCCCCGTATGTATTGTGTAGATGAGTAATCGCAATAATTTTTGTTTGCAGCGTTGTCTTCCTGTGAATATCTTCGATGTCAGCATCGCCGTTTTGTCGCCGGCTATACGGAATTAGAGTGATACGAGTGCCATTTCGCGCGAGCGTGTCTCGCAGCTGAAACCATGCTGACACGAATGACTTATGGTCATCGAGCGCGTATAAGACCTCGTCTCCGTCCTTTAGGTATGAGAACCCCAACGACAGTATGGCCTTATGAAATGAGTCGGTCGCGCCTGCTGTAAATGCAACCTCGCTCGTCTCGGCACCAATAAAATCCGCTACTTTCTCTCGTACTTTCTCGATACGTCGCGATAGCCTGGACGATAATGTATATGATGAACGGCCTGCGTTGGCATTTTCCTCTACAATATATTTATTAAGCACATCAATAACAGCTTGCGGTTTCTGTGTTGTAGCTGAGTTATCAAGGTATACCATACTAGGATGAGCGGTGAAAAACGGGAATGACTCCTTTATTTTTCCAGCGTTCATAGTAGCGGCTTTCTTCTTAGCGTCAGTTCAGCATCACGCCAAGCCGTGATGCCCTCGTCGAGCGAGTAAGCCTGGTAGCCGAGGCTTTGGAGATAATGGGCAACGGTCCGCTCGCCGCGCGGGTCCGGCTCGAC
>JALRBM010000075.1 GCA_023257755.1 Candidatus Saccharimonadia bacterium
GAGGGTTCTGTTGTTGTTTCGTCAACGAAAGAATATAAGAAGTTGGCTGAAGCAGTCATAGAAGGTCTCCGCCTGCAAGGCAGAGATGTGGTTGATGCCGGACAAAACGACAAAAACTTTGTTTCATCCTACGTAGTGACAGGTGGAATGGCGGGTGCTGCGGTTGTAGGCTACGATGACATGGAAAAGGTCATCACGATCGAGTTCTACCAGGAAGACGGTAAATTAATTGACCGCGAGAGCGGGTTGCAGGCAATTTGTGATTCGGTACGTGCGGGTAATTTTGTTCCCGCGGCGGCAAAAGGCTCCCTAGTAATATTGTAATATCATAATTTTTATGGTATAATTTAATTCATAATGTCCGTCCCTAAAGCATCATTTGAGCATAGCCCGCCCACCGTCTGGTTTGAAGGAGATACTCTTCCTCGCGACACTTTGCGGGAGCTATTTGGTGTAGTTGGATTAAATGCGTATAATATCGCGATCCGACGGGATGAAGTGATGTCGATGAGTGATGTCGATGAAGACGATGGTAGGATTGGTTTTCGTCTTTTACCTGACAACGAAGCGACCAAAGCTCACGGTGAAGCAGCGGTGGCCGACTTTAATCAAAAGCTACAGGAATATCACCAAGTCAGCCCTCAGACAGTTGCCGCACTGGTTGACCGTGCAGGTGTACGGGCCGATCGAGGCTATTAGCTAGCCTTTTTAACTTGTCGCGCGAGAGATTGGGATGCAAATCCTAATTGTTCGCTGTAGCGAACAGCCTCGGAGGTGCGTGGATCAGGTGTAAATTCGAATCGCGCTTTGGCGCCTCGGTGGCCAAGCATTTGCTGACGGCGGACGTGCTCGAGACGGGCGAATTCACGAGCGTTTTCTTCCGAAAGAGGTCCTGTTTCATCAGTAAGTGTTGAGGCGACGTTATAATCAGGCCAATAAGATTGTTTCATCCATCGGACGAAGGTGTAGAAGTCCTTTGGCTCCATGCCTGAAAACTCGCGAATGCGCTCCTCGTCATCTTCGCGGGAATACGCTGGCTCGTAGGGTAGGCGACCGACTCTAACATCTTCTGCGAGTTGTTCGATTTCGCGCATGAGCTGTAGTGTGCCTTCTTCTTGCTGTTCGGGGAACTTTGCCAGCCAATCCCATCCACGGTCAACGCGAGGGTCAGAGGCGCGTAGAGTTTCTTCTTGTCCGGGTGCGGCGTGTTCGCGTACTGAACGATATCGGTCAGAGTTACGTTCATACCAGCGAGGATTATTGGTGGCTGGAAGGTCGGGGCGAATAGGGCGGGCATTCATCCAGTCGTGAGTGGTAACATCAGCATCAGGGAAGGCCTTTGAAATAAGATGGTTCGCGCGCCTGAGGGTATCCCCCGATACGGCAACTTCGTCCACAATGAGGACTTTCTTGTCATCGAGGTGGGTTGGGGCGTCCATCATCTCTAAGCCTTCGGCTGGATCATCGACGGAAAAAAGCGCACGTAAATTGGCGATACCTTCGGGTGTCTCATCCCGCTTAGATCGTCCGTCTATGTTAACGAATAAGCTTTGTGGGCGCTCGGGAGTCGTGCCGTCTGGTTGTTTGGCGGCCAGGGTATCCCATAGTTCACGCACCATCCAGTTGACGGGACGAGCTGACTTATCGAGAAAAACGACAAAATCCGGTGAGCCACCTACGGTGCCATCCATTTGCGCAATCAGTTCGTCGGTTAGGTGAACATAATGCATCCTCTCATAAGGATTAGAGAGAATCTTATATTCAAACGAGTCATCGTCGTGTTCGTGGGTTTCGGAGTGTGGGGTAAGAGCTTCTGTCATTTTTTGTTTTTTATGTAAGGTTTAAATTTACTTTAACACAGAAGTTTTACTAAGTCAACCTACGTCTAAAAGAAAATTAGCACTCGGCACTTGCAAGTGCTAATTTTTTTGTCTACAATTATGAATGCGAATAAAAAACGGAGGAATTTTTGCATGAATGCACCAATTAAACCTCTGGCAGATCGAGTCGTAGCTGTAAAAGAGGAAGCGGCGACCAAGACTGCGAGCGGATTATACTTACCAGACAATGCCAAGGAAAAGCCGGTTCTTGCGAAAGTTGTTGCGGTCGGACCGGATGTCAAATCCCTGAAGGTAGGCGATAAAATTGTCTACAAGGAATACTCGACGACTGAATTAAAGATTGATAGCGTGGAGTATTTGATTGTTAAGGAAGAGGACGTACTGGCAACGGTATAGTGCTCGGGACTTACGACACGTACATTCCAAAGAGCCAGCACTATTTGCACGAATGATGTGCAAATAGTTCTCGGGGAACGAGAGGCTCTCTGAAATGTAGTGTCGAAACTCCCTCGATGTAGTAAATAGGAGAAAGAAATGGCAAAGAAAGTATTTTATGACGACGACGCCCGCGCGCGGGTGATGGGTGGAGCGAAGGCTCTTTACGACGCAGTCAAGGTAACTTACGGTCCAAAAGGCCGGAACGTGGTCATTGCTAAGGGCTATGGCGGTCCGACCGTGACACACGACGGTGTGACGGTAGCTGAAAGCGTTGACCTGCCTGAAAACGACGATGAAACTTTGGGCTACAAGGTTGGTGCCGAGCTTATCAAGCAGGCAGCCAGCAAGTTGAATAAAGTTGCGGGTGATGGAACCACGACCGTGACTGTTCTTACTTATAATATTTTGAAAGAAGCCAACCGCCTGATCGCTGCGGGGCATAATCCCCAGGAGCTTCGACGAGGTATCGAGGCTGCGGGTGCCGAAGTGGTCAAGCAACTTGATGGTCTGGCCGAGAGTATCGAAGGAAAAACTGACCGTGTAGCCGAAGTGGCAACGATTAGTGCTGGTGACGCCGAGATTGGTAAGTTGATTGCCGATGTCATCGAAAAGGTTGGTAAGGACGGTGTTGTTACCGTTGAGGCCAGCCAGGGGCTTGAACTCGAGGCCGAGGTAGTCGAAGGATTCAGCCTGGACCGCGGCTTTGTCAGCCAGTTCTTTGTGACCGACCCGGCACGCCAAGAGGCCGTTTACGAGAAGCCAGCGATCCTTATTACTGACAAGAAGATCAGTAACGTTGCCGAGTTCCTGCCGATCCTTGAAAAGCTCGCCCAAGCTGGTAAGAAGGACGTTGTCCTGATTGCTGATGAAGTTGAGGGTGAAGCACTCAGTATCCTCGTGCTTAACAAGCTAAAGGGTGTGTTCAATACGGTTGCGGTCAAGGCGCCTGCCTTCGGTGATCGCCGCAAGGAAATCCTCCAGGATATCGCCACGCTGACCGGCGCGACCGTTATCAGCGAAGACCAAGGACTGACATTTGAGAACGTCGACCTCGACGTGCTTGGATCTGCCCGCAAGGTGATTGTCGGCAAGGATGAGACGACGATTATCGAGGGTGCCGGCAAGGCGGCCGACGTGAAGTCGCGTATTACCCAAATTGTCGCCCAGGCAGATAATGCTTCAAGCGAATACGACAAAGAGCAGTACGAAAAGCGAGCGGCTGCTCTTTCGGGTAAAGTTGCCGTCATCAAGGTGGGTGGCGCGACCGAGACCGAGATCGACGAAAAGAAGTTTCGTGTGGATGACGCTGTGGCTGCAACCAAAGCTGCGCTGGCAGAGGGAATTGTTGCCGGTGGTGGTGTGACGCTGGTCAATCTGGCGGCAGGCATCGCGGCAGAAGGCGCTGACAGCATTAACGCTGGCCGTCAAATTCTAAAGAATGCATTGAAGCAGCCGTTCCTGCAGATTACCGGCAATGCCGGGCTGAACAGCGAGGCACTTCTTGCTCAAGTCGAAGCAGCCAAGCCGGGCTTTGGTATTAACGTTATGGCCCCTGAAAAAGGGCTGGTCGACGTTAAGAAGGCCGGCGTGATCGATCCGGTTAAAGTGACCAAGGAGGCAGTCCAAAACGCGGTATCGATCGCGTCGACAGCTGCAACCATGGGCGCATTGGTAGTCGAAATTCCAGAAAAGGAAGACGTAGCTCCGGCCGGCGGCATGCCTGGCATGGGAATGATGTAAAGCCTCCCTCCTAATAAAACAGACCCCGTCAGAGGGTCTGTTTTTATATTTAAGCCAAGCGACGCATAATATATTGACATTTAATAATAAAAAAGTTAAAA
>JALRBM010000045.1 GCA_023257755.1 Candidatus Saccharimonadia bacterium
AACTTATCTTTAGCAAAGTCGCATCCAGCCAGCAGGAGCAGGGGCTTAACAGCACCATCCCGCAGATGATGGACCAGTTGCAGATTCGCCGCAACATGAACACCGGTGCTATCAGTACTAGCTTTCCGTTCACTAGCGCCGATCTTACCCAAGAAAAGGGGGTGCTATACGGCATCAACATGCATAATAACGGGCTAGTCATTTTTGACCGCTTTACGCTAGAGAACGCCAACATGGTCGTCTTTGCAAAGTCTGGTGCTGGTAAATCATTCACCGTCAAGCTGGAGGCACTACGCAGCATGATGGTGGGATCAGATATTCTGATCATCGATCCTGAAAACGAATACCAGAAACTAAGCGATGCCGTCGGCGGCAGCTATATCCGCCTTAGCCTCAACGCCGATACCCGTATCAATCCGTTCGATCTTCCAACAGTTATCGACAACGAAGAAGCTGACGACGCCCTACGTGCCAATCTGGTGACGCTTCATGGCCTGTTACGACTAATGCTCGGCGGCAGCCAGGTCACCGCAAATGGCCAACTAATGGCCGCCCTCACTCCTGCCGAAGAAGCCGACCTTGACCAAGCCCTGATCGACACCTATGCCCGGGCTGGGATTACCAGCGACCCACTGACGCACCACTCGACCCCGCCAACTATTTCCGACCTGTATGACACACTCCTCCACATGGGCGGTACGGGACCAGCACTGGCGCAGCGGCTTCGTAAATACACCAGCGGAACGTTTGCTGGTATCTTTAGTCAGCAGTCGAATATCGACATCAACAACCACATGGTCGTCTTTAATATCCGTGACCTCGAGGATGAACTGCGGCCGGTTGCCATGTATATCGTGCTATCGCACATTTGGAACATCACGCGCTCCAACCAACGAAAACGTATGTTGATCGTGGACGAGGCATGGCAGCTGATGAAGTATGACGATTCAGCCAACTTCCTATTTAGCCTGGCTAAACGCGCCCGAAAATATTACCTGGGGCTTACCACTATCACCCAGGACGTCGAGGACTTTATGGGCAGCAAGATGGGTCGCGCCATCGTTGCTAACTCCTCCATGCAGCTGCTTCTTAAACAATCGTCCAGTGCCGTGGATGTACTTTCAGATGTATTTAAACTCACCGAAGAGGAGCGCAAACGCCTCGCCAACTTCCCAGTAGGGCAGGGCCTCTTCTTTGCAGGACAAAGTCACGTCCACATCCAAATCATCGCCAGCCAGACAGAACAGGGGCTTATCAGCACGAATCCGGTGGCCGCTAACATTCCCACTCCACCAAACCAGCCGCAAGGCTCTGAACCGGTCGTTAATAATGGGTACATGAATCCCGGTGAATATAACGTATAACGAGATGAACCATGGCAGTAGATGAGGATCAGAGGTCGCAGCAGGAAACCGACGACGAGTTCAATCGAATCGTTGCCAATAACTTTGATCCGGATCAGGATGCTATTCAGCGTGGTTTTGATGAACGATTTAACGGCATTGCCAAGAATCTTCGCGATCAGGAAGAGCGCCCATCTGGCGTCACCGCGGATCTTGACCAGGCAGAAAGTTACGCCAACGACCCTAATAACGCCACCAAATCCGTTGATAATGCCAAGCAACGGGAAGAGGACGGCGGCTGGCGCAATAAAACTTCCGGAGCCGACGAGGGTAAGACCGAGCCCGGCAAAGGAAAGAGCAAGGGCAAGAAGAAAAAAGGTCCGCTAGCGTTTCTTCTTGGCGGTACCGTTGTGAGTGGCGGCATCATCTCTATTTTATTTTCTCCCGGAATGCTTATCGTTAACTTCAAAGAAAAGCTGGTCGAAAAATTCAACGACCAACTGACAGCTATGGATGTGAGGACGACCGTCCTTCTCAACAAAAAATTCAAAGGAGTAACTTCTGGCATCTGTACATCCAAGGTATCCGTTCGCTGTAAATTTGAAACGATCAGCGACCGTCACCTGAAAAAGCTCGAGGAATCATTCGCCAGGGAGGGTGGTAAGGTCAATAGTGAAAAAACGCTTATTGGCCGCAATAAAATCACGACTGTCGAGTTCAAGGGGCAGGTGATCGATGCCCGGAACTTCAAACAAATAATAAACGGCGACCCCTTATTCAAGTCGACGTGGCTGCGAGGCTATAATCCGAAACTCGCCGGATTCGCCGACCACATATATATGAAATTAGCAAAAAAGATTGGTCTCTTAAAACAAAAGAACGTCAACGGCCTTACTAGGGAGGAGATGCGGCAAAGCGTCGTGGAAGCCGCCAGTGGAGCGGCAGCGGCGGAGGCAGACGTAAGGGTATCCTCTAAAGAAGAGGCCTGTGACGGTGGCGAGGGATGCGTCGACGGCAAACGTACCGTTTATGTCGATGATGTCACGGGCGAGACTATATCGAAGGAAGAGTACGACAATCGCATTGGCAATGCCGATACCCTAAGGGCCGAACTGGATGCCCGAAAAACCCTCAACGAAACAGGGGGGACCGTGGCAAAGGCGACACTTAAAGGAGCATTGACTTCCACGGCGCTCGGCCTTGGAGCGGTTGATTCGGCCTGTACGGCATATATCCTGATTCGGGCGGTAGGATTTGCCGCCAAGTACATCGGTATGATGCAGCTTGTCAGGTTCTATCACTCGATCATGAACACTGCCGACGCCATCAAGGCAAGCTATGTCCCGGCAGGCGCCACCCCTGTCGCTGCCCAGGCGGCCGCTACAGAATCGACCGCCACCATCGAGCCAGAGCAGGTTTCGTATGTCGGAGACCTGCTTACATCCCCCAATTCCGAAGGCCAAACCGCTACCGACGGATATGGCTATCAATGGGCGGCGTATGACAATGCATCGGGCATGCCGCGTACCGACGGAATCCAGGCCCAGACAGTAGGACCTAATGGCACAAATATTTCGCTCGGTGCCGAGCAGCAAAAGCAAGTGGAATTGAATGACGAGGTTACAAAATACGTCAACGGCCAGCTTGTTACCGATAACGTCCTTTCAAACGTTATTTCACTTGTCGACGGGGGCGGCGGCACGACCGACACCGCAGATGAGGTATGTAATTTTGTTAAAAGCGGCTGGGGACAGGCTATTGTGATCGGGGCATCGCTGGTCGGTGCGGTCGTAGCGTTCTTTAGTGGTGGTGTTAGCCTTGGGTGGGGCGCGGCCGTGCAAGCGGGCGTCTCCGTCTCAATCAGTGTCGCCATGGCGATGCTCCAGCCAAAGCTTGTCGATATGGCCGCCGGAACGATGATCGGCGAACCTGAACTGGGCAATAAAAACAGACCGCCCAATAGTAACCGGGTAGGTAATGCAGCGGTTTCCGGCGGAAGCGGCTATAATCACGAAACTGCCCAAGCACGCGGCATTCCAGTACTGAGAATGGAAGACGTTGCTAATTACGAGCCTCAATTAGTAGAAGTACAGTCGCAATACGCCGCCGTCGACCGGATCACCCATAGCCCATTTGACGCCACCAACCCTAACACCTTCCTTGGGTCAATTGTCTCTACTATGATGCCGTATGCCTCGAAATTCTCATCACTATCGGGTAGTATTACCGGTGTTGCGCAAATGACGCTGGGAACGTTCGGCAGCCTTATTCCAAATGCCACTGCCCAGGATCCGACTGCTCAATTTAAAATATGTCAGGATGCCGACAACAAGAAGTATAATATCGCAGCTGGTCCGTTCTGCAGCCCCGTCCATGGCTTTAATTCAAAAGCCCTTGCCGTCGATCCAGACACCGTTGCCGCCTACATGGAGAAAGGCTACGCTAATCCAGAAACAGGCGAACCCGCCGACTCTGAAAACGAATACGGCAAATATATCAAAAACTGCATGGACCGCTCGACAGCAATCGGAGCATTCACCGAAGACAACGACAATACCGGCGAAGAGTGTATCCAGGGAAGTGCGAGCAGAAACTTTGCCGACGAGGGCGGAGTCCTTGCAAAAGCCTGCGAAAAGAAAGTGACGCTTGCCACCACAGCCGCCGCAAAAGAAGACTGTGTAAAGGAAGTCCGGGCCGCCAACGCCAACCCCGCAACCAACCCCACTTGTTCGTCGGGTGACGCTGCGGGCGATACAGAATGCCGCCGCACGATGTTCCGAGTTTACTATCTTGATCTTTCGGTTCAGGAAGGCATGGATAACGGTGAGGTCGCAAGCAACGCTTCCTCAAAACCAGGCGCCGTCAGCGGGGACGCCAAGCAACTGGCCGCCCAGGTAGCCAATAATCCAAATATTGTCTTTGTTGATAGCAGTTCGAAAGAGATGCTATTAAAGTTCTCCCGCGGAGAAGAGATAAAGAATGCCTGTGACGAAACCATGACGATCAGTAAATACCTGCTCGGAGCGCTCCAGGCTAACTCAACAAAATACAAAGTGCTTGTTAACAACATCGGCTTCAAGGAAGATCGATCGCTCCGAGAATGTCTTAATAGCGGCTATCAACACCCGAAGGGAACTGCGGTCGACCTTAACAATATCGAGATAATTGGAGGTGCCTCAACCGGAGGAAGTATCCGTCTCCCTGGAAGCGGCCTCGCCGTAGTTAACCAATACGCCAGTGATTTCTTAGCCGCATTACCACTTAATCGTGGTGGTGTGGGACAAAAAAACTGTGGTGTTAATCCAGTCTTCCCACAAGGATCCGTCGCACTTAATGGTTCGCATTTATTTGAAGACGCCTGTAATCACCTTCATATTGATGCGAGAAACAGAGAGAACTTAGCGGATAGGGAATAGCTATGAAAGATTTTTTCAAGAAACATCAGTTCCACAGAATCCTTGCCCTGATTTTTGCTGCGATTATCATTGCCGAGCCAACCATTGGTACTACTAGAGTCGTAGCGATTCCGGACGAGTATTTCTACTCTAGCAACGACATCCTTTTCTATGATCCAGACGCATCCTGTGGAGTTAGTGCCGATAGAGGCACCGGGACAGTGTCACTTCGTGGAAATACAATTCAGGAAAGAGTCTGGAATTTCCTTCGTGATAAGGGCTTGACCAACGAGCAGGCCGCAGGAGTGATGGGGAATATCCAGGCAGAATCTGGATTCGATCCAAACGTGATCGAAAAGGGAAGTGGCGTCGGATACGGTATTGTTCAGTGGTCGAAGGGTCGTCGTACAGCCCTCGAGGCTGCCGCTGCCAAGCAAGGCGTACCTGTTTCCGATCTCGGCTTTCAGCTTGAGTATCTCTACCAGGAACTTACCGTACGCCCCATCGACTTCGATCGATGGAGGCAGTTTAAAAGCGAATGGGAGATGATGAAAGGCCAGTCAACCGTCGAGCAGGCTACGATCGCATTCCACCACCAATTTGAAAGGTCGCATCTTTCAACTGGCGGCAGTCCGGGAACACCGGGCGGCCTGGCCGATCAAAGAGTGATACAGGAAAGGGTCCGGAAAGAGCCTGGGCCAAACTCCAATGATTTTTTTGAGCAGTTCTCAAAATTAACACCCGGTGGAGGTGGTAGTGCCAGCGGAGAATGCGAAGCCGCCCCGACTGGTAACCTCGAGGCCACCACACTAGCGTATGCTTGGCCAAAATACACCCCTCCGGATTACACAGAAAAAAAGCCAGAATACCAGACGGCAGTAAAGACAGCTCAAAGCAAAGGACTCTATGTAGGCGGCGGTCAGTATCCGGGGGTTGACTGTGGAGGATTCGTCACCCTTCTGATGCGCGACAGCGGCTTCGAACCCGGCTATAACAATAACGGCCGCGGCGGTAACACCGGACCTCAAAAAGACTGGGTAGAGAAAAACTGGACCAAAATAGGCATAGGGCCCGAAGTTCAAGTCGGCGGAGATGCGGCAAATTCACTCAAGCCTGGTGACGTCGCCTTTAGCCCAGGGCATACCTTTGCCTACGTCGGCAAGATCCCCGGCTTTGGGGAAGGCGACCCGGCATTTAAAGGGGTAGCTTCGGCTTCATATCTTTCGTGGCGCGCTCCCATGGCAGGACATGAAAATATGCTAGACGGCAACGTAACATGGTATAGAAAGAAATAGGAGAAAAGGATGTTTGGCGAATACATACGAACCCACAAAACCAGCTTCTTTCTAATAGTTCTGCTGATCGTGGGACTACTAGGATACGGTATCTATATTGCTGTCTCGCGTGCCGGCAAAGAAGCGGTACAAGTCTACCTTCTTCCGGGCGACGCTGTCCTGACGGCGAACAACGAGCGCTTGGGACCAGGTACCGTCTACCTGACGCCCGGCCAGTACGAGATCAAGGCATCCAAGGACGGTTTTGAATCGTATAACCAAACCATAACCATTGATAGCCCTAACATCCGGGAAATTGACATCGCGCTTCAACCCCAGTCAGAAGAAGCCAAAAAGTGGGCCGCAGATAATCAGGAGCTTTATTTGGCATACGAGGGACGGGCAGGGAAGCGCGCCAATCAAGAGGGGGAAGAATTTAGTAAAAAGAATCCCGTTACCAGCAAACTTCCCGTCGACACATTCCTCTATTCAATCGGGTATCGGGCCGACACCTCAGACCCTTCTGGAAACTCAATCATCATCACTATCTCAGCCCTGGAAGGGTATCGGCGCGCCGCCCTGGACCGATTCCGTAGCCTTGGCTATGATCCTACTGACTACACGATAGAATTTACCAACTATAAGAACCCTTTTAGCCATGAATAGAAAAGCATTAATTTCCATCCTAATCGCACTAATACTCATCCTAGTGGGGATCGGCGTGTACTTTTACTCGCAGTCCTTTAAAACCGTTACGTATAACTTCCTGCGAAGCGATGTGTCAGTCACGATCTACAAACAAGACGGCGAGCAGCGAGCCAGTATTGATTCCTTAAAGGAGAGCGCCGAACGACGCCTAGAGCGAGGCACCTACCTCATTATTCCTAACGAAGATATCTTCTCCCAAAATCCCATAGCGTTCGAAGTAAAGGATAAGGACTTGACGATTGATATCAATCCCGAGTATTCCGCATCTTACCGGAGAACACTCCGCGACCTGGCACTCCCCGCCGTTCAGGACACACTTCGCAGGGAATATCCTGATATTATCGATGGCTACACTATCAATAAGGGCGAAGTATTCAAAGAAGGGCAGTGGTATGCCACGCTGCTTGTTAAAAAGGCAGAGGGCAGTGATGAAGGAGACGTCTACCGCACCGTTTTAAAGAAAGAGGGCGATAACTGGGTAGTAAAAGCCACCCCGGCGCTCGTTCTAAGCTCCAAAGAGTATCCTGAAATACCAAAAGAAATCCTTTCCGCAATCAACGGGCGGCGGTCAGACGCTATAATTGAATAACCTCACTGCCTTTTACAGGGACTGTCGCGACGCTCGTGATAATAATTTGGTGGTCTGTAAACTCCGTGACCAGGTTTTTTTGCCGGGCTTCGTCTAACTCACTAAAGACATCATCGAGCAGAATCAACGGTTTTACATCGAGGAATTCTTCAGTAATTCGTACTTCAATAAATTTTAAGGCCAAGATAACGCTTCGTATCTCTCCCCGCGAGGCGACATCGACGGCAAGAGTATTATTGAACTCAAAAATAATGTCATGGCGGTGCGGGCCGGTCGAAGTATATCCCATAAGACGATCCCGTTCCTTATGCATATGAAGATCCGACAGGAGTTTCTGAGCAGTGTCAGCGTGCGTGTGTGAATAGCGCACTCGAACTGCGTCAGCCGTCCCTGAAATAGTACAATACACCCCGTTCAGCTGTGCATCGATTTTAGAGGTAAATTGAAGCCGTTGCCGTATGATATACGATCCGTATTCACTTAGGGCGACATTCCAGGCGAACAATGACTCCTCGCTGGCACTGGCCAGTTTCAACAGGGTGTTGCGCTGCTTCAGGGCGCGTTCATAGCGACGAACCGCAGCCGCATATTTCGGATCTACTTGACCGATAAGACGATCGATAAACTGGCGGCGACGCGCTGGCGATCCGCCAAGAAGCCTGAGATCATCCGGTTCAAACAGCACCACAGGGAATTTCTGAAGAGAGCCCAGCCGGTAGTGAGTTTTTCCATCGATAATGAACTGTTTGCGACCGGTTGTTTTTTCCGGGTTAAATTTGACTGTTCGGGCCCTGTCTTCGCTCATCCCCACATCGACACGGTACCAGGAAGCTCCCTGCCTGACGATATCATTATCCGAGCTTTTAAATGAGGACCCTTGAAGGACGACGTAGAGCGCTTCGATAAGCGACGTTTTACCCGTGCCGTTTGCCCCCACAATAACGGTAGCGCTGGGTGCTACTTGGATAGAAAAATCCTTATGGGCGCGCACATTCTGAACGCGAATCGTTTTAATAAGCGGCGGCATAGCTAGCTCTTAAGCGGCATAATAATGTGCTTGTAGTTGACGTCGTCCGATTTGGTCGTCAGGACACAAGGAGAAAGCTTGCCGCTAAAGCGGAATGACACCATATCTCCTTCGATTGCAGCGAGCGCCTCACTGAGATATCGCGAATTAAGCGTCACCTGGCCGTCATGGGAAACTTCGGCGTCGGCGCTGGAAGTGTTTTCACCAAGCTCCGACGCGATAGAGTGAATCGAAAGCGTCTTCTTCTCCTGATCCGCCGTTAGTGTCACGCTACCGCCGGAATCGCGGGCAAACAGGCCGGCTATCTTGGTAATCCTGACGAAGTCACTCGTCGCCATAGTGATGTTTGTTTCGGACGTATCGGGAATTAATTGGCGGTAGTCAGGGTAGTTACCATCGATAAGCCGGCTGGTTATTTCAGAGTCTCCCACCCGAAAACGCACCTGGGTTTCGTCAAATAAAACGTCAACTTCTGTCGTATCATCACTAAGCGTCCTCAGAACTTCCTGAAGCGTTGGAGTAGGGATGATCGCCGCTACATCACTCTTGGTTTCCACCAGGCGGCGTTCACTTAATCGATAGCCATCAGTCGCCGCGAGATACAGATTTCCCTCAAACGAGTGCCAGTACACCCCTGTTAATACTGGGCGGGTACTGTCATTCGAACTGGTAATAATCGTCTGCGAAACCGCCTGTTTGAAGTCGGCCGTGTTGACACTATATTGAATAGTCGATGACTCATCAATCGTCGGAAGCTCCGGAAACTCATCGGATGCAACGCCATTAATGATCGACGAGTAGCTACTGGAGGTAATATGAAGGTGATTATCTTTTACCTTAAGGTCAACCTGGCCCTTTGGAAGACTTGAAACAAAGTCACTAATCAGCCGGGCAGGCACTGTAATCGACCCTGGGGTGACGATCTTTGCTCCAATAAGGTGGGTTGACGCTATTTCCAGGTTAGTCGCCGCTATCAAGAGCCGGTTTCCATCCGTCCTAAGCAGGATGTTACTAAGAATGGGGAGTCCTGCCTTGCTGCTGGCAACCCGTCCGACATTGCCGAGTGCGCGGGTGAAGTTTTCTTGAGTGACTGATAGTTCCATTATGTATTACCTTTCTTGATTCTTAATTGGATGAAGTATTAGTAGGTACTGTGGAAACTGGGTAAAAATAGTGTTCAGACAGGGGTAAAATGTCAATTTTTGCTGGGGATAGGTTCGGGGTAAAACCGTGGAGGGCAGGGTGGATGAACATGTCTTTTACCCCACCTATCTCCGCGCTGAAACTGCGTAGTAGGCTTATTGTGGATGGAAACAGACAGGTTGTGCGGGCACCATTCCTCAAGTAATTCACTGATTTTCCACACATCTCAGGCATATAGTTTCTCCCGTATTTCCGCCACCTGTTCGCGGACCAAGAAGTCGAGTTTGATGGCTTTTTCAATTTTTTCGACAGAGTGGATAGCCGTGGTGTGGTCCTTCCGGCCTAGTTCGCTGGCGATTTTCGGAAAGCTAAGATGAAGTTCGCTGCGGAGCAGATACATTGCGATCTGGCGGGGAACAACAATATGCTTGTCGCGTTTGGCGCTGCAGATCTCTTTGGTGTCGATTTGAAAATGTCGGGCCGTTTTATCGATGATTTGTTTAGCGGTAACATGCTGAGGCCGGGTGTGACGAACGTTGCCGATCAAGCCTTCGGCGGTTGATATATCCGGAGCGACACCGCGCATCTCGGCGTAGGCAAGTAGTTGGTTAAGTGCGCCTTCAAGCTCACGGACATTGGTTTTTATATTGTTGGCAAGGTATTCGATCGTATCGCGTCCAAGTTCTACTCCTGAAAGCGAAGCTTTTGTTTCAACGATCGCACAGCGCGTCTCAAAATCCGGCATTTGAATGTCAATGGACATTCCCCATTCGAAACGGCTGCGGAGGCGCTCCGTCAAAGTAGGGATGCTCTTTGGCGGTTTATCGCTACTGATGATAATTTGTTTGTTACTTTGATGGAGTGCGTTAAACGTATGGAAGAACTCCTCTTGAGTCTTCTCTTTGCCGGCGATAAACTGCATGTCGTCAACGATGAGGACGTCGACGTTGCGGTACTTGTCAGAGAATCCCTTTTTCTTAAAACGGATACTCTCCAGGAATTCTTTGACGAATGTCTCAGAGCTGATATAAAGCACACGGGCTTCCGGCTGTTTTTTAATGATCTCGTTGCCGACAGCTTGCATCAGGTGGGTCTTACCTAGTCCAACCCCGCCATACAGAAAGAGGGGGTTGTATTTTGTGCCTGGGGTGGAGGCGACGGCTTGGCAGGCGGTAAATGCCAGGTCATTACTTGATCCGACGATAAAGTTTGCAAAACTATAACGAGGATTCAATCCTGAGTTGTTGGTGCTGGCCGATGGGGTAGGGCGAGGAGCGATCAGTTCTTCGGCTCGAGTCTTCGATTGTTCGGGAGGCGCCGTGGTTTCGCGCGTCGTCGTTCGTTTGCCGGTGGTGCGGACCGTGTAGTTGATCTCGTCGGGGGAGACTCCATTCTTTTCAAGGATCGCTTTGATCTGGCTATTAAACTTTACCTCAAACTGCCGTTTGGCAAAGATGTTGGGGACGGCAATCGTGACTGACGAATCACTTTGTTCAATAAGTTCGGTATTTTTAAACCAGGTGGTAAAAGCAGCATGCGAAACGGAGAGTTCAATTTCACCTAGTACACTTTGCCATAAACCATGTTGCATAGCTAAAAGCCTCTCTCCCCTGGAATCCCTCAACGTTCTGTTGCTATTAACTATACCACCGTTCTCAAGTTTTCCACAACCATAACAAGATAGTCAGCCAGAAGCAGAGGATAGGGGTGTGATTTCTCCACAGACAGGAGGGCCATCTGTTAAATTGTGGAAAAGAGTAGAGTATATGTGGATAACTGTAAATAACTTATGTAATGAAAAATTAAAATATGCAAACTAACCTTGAAAGAAACAGGGGAAAGAGGTAAAATAGTCGGGATATGCCAAAACGAACTTTTCAACCACACACGCGTCACCGCGCTCGAACTCACGGGTTTCGTGCTCGGGTTGCAAGCAAGGCTGGACGCGCCGTTCTGAAACGACGCCGACTAAAAGGCCGCGCCAGGCTGACTGTTTAGCCGATAAATACGCTCTTATACGGAGCGTATTTTATTTTCCTCTCCCCTATACGCTATAATGGCACCAGTTTATGTTATCGTTCCAACATCGTTTTCATGGGCATGGGAGCCTCCGCTACGTCTACAAGAATGGCCAGGCTGTGCGCTCGCACGCCATTACTATTAAATATGTAGATAACCCCCATCGACGACATTCACGCTTCGCGGTGGTTGTCAGTAAGAAGGTGCACAAAAGCGCAGTCGGCCGAAACCGCATCCGCCGCCGGCTTTATGAGGTGATCCGCCATGAAATCCCAAAAATGAACGGTGCGCACGACGTGGCGGTGATGGTGTTCTCC
>JALRBM010000070.1 GCA_023257755.1 Candidatus Saccharimonadia bacterium
GCTCTCTACATTAATTGACACCCCGTTCAGTAAAGAAGGGTGGCTGTTTGAGGTCAAATGGGATGGCTATCGTGCGATTGCGGCGAAATCAGGGGACGACATCGACCTCTACTCCCGAGCGGGTAACGACTTTTCCTCTCATTATCCGCCCGTCATGGAGGCGATGCGTTCGCTGCCTCATGACGTTATACTGGACGGGGAAATCATGGTCCTGGCCGAGGACGGTATTCCCATATTCGAAGCCCTCCAAAATTGGCGTAAAGATAAGAAAGGCGATCTTTACTACTATGTTTTTGACATCGTATGGTGTGATGGCTATGACCTGCGTGAAATGCCACTCATAGAACGAAAGAAGGTACTGCGCTCCCTCTTGCCCGACCATTCCCTTATTCGTTATAGCGATCACGTCGAAACCGAAGGCGGGCGGCTATTTGAACAGATGCAAAGGCAGAATCTCGAAGGGATGGTCGCCAAGAAAGCCGATAGCACGTATAAAGAAGGTGCGCGCGGCAATGATTGGGTAAAAATTAAAACCCATCGGCGGCAAGAGGTGGTAATCGGCGGCTTTACCGAGCCGCGCGGCGGACGCAAATACCTGGGGTCTCTCCTCGTCGGCGTATATGAGAACGGGGACCTGGTATATACCGGACACTCCGGCGGTGGCATTCCGGACGAGCAACGCAAGCTCCTCAGGAGTAAGCTCGAGAAACTGGAACGAAAAACCTCTCCTTTTAAAGAAGAGCCGACGCCAAATGCTCCTGTCCACTGGGTGCGCCCAGAGCTTGTCGCCGAGATGAGTTTTGGCGAATGGACCGCCGACGGCCGAATGCGGCATCCCGCTTACGAAGGACTGCGCTCTGATAAAAAGCCTTCAAGCGTTCGCCGCGAACAGGCTGCACCGGTAAAAATTATCAAAGAGAACGGCATCATGAGAGGCAAGGTAGCATTCACTCATCTCGACAAGGTGTTTTTTCCAAAGCACAAATATACCAAAGGGGATATCCTGGAGTATTATGAATCCGTCGCTGATTACATCCTTCCATACCTAAAAGACCGCCCCTTGTCACTTCTCAGGCAGCCGAGCGGCATTAACGGCGAGGGGTTCTTTCAAAAAAACTGGGAACACCTGCCGGAGTGGGTGCCGAGCGTCGATATTTTTTCAGACTCGAACGATAAAGATTTGCGCTGGATAAAAGGCGGCACGCTTGATACGCTGCGCTACATCGTTCAGCTAGGCAGCATCGAGGTTAATCCTTGGAATTCCTGCGTCCCGCACCTCGATAAACCCGACTGGATCGTTATCGACCTAGACCCCGAGGGTGTTACCTTTCAAGATGTCGTAACGGTTGCCCGTACTGTTAAGGAGGTGTGTGACGAGTGGAAAGTTCCGACCCTACCTAAAACCTCCGGAAAGACTGGTATTCATATCTACATCCCTCTAGGGGCACAGTATACCTACGAGCAGGCAAAGAACTTTGCCCATCTGATCGCGCTCGAGGTAAATAAACGCCAGCCAAAGCTTACCAGCGTCGAGCGCATGCCCGAAAAAAGGAAGCACCGAATTTATCTGGACTTTCTCCAAAATAGGGAAGGGCAGACGTTGGCCGCACCGTATTCGCTGCGCCCCACGCCTGATGCATCGGTATCGACACCTCTCCATTGGGATGAAGTCACGCCAAAATTGAAGCCGACCGACTTCACCATCATCAACATGAAAAAGCGTCTCGACCGAGAAGGGGATCTATGGAAGCCTGTCCTGGGCAAGGGTATCGACCTCGGTAAAATCCTGCGATCCATGGAAGAAATGTAATAAGCACAACCGACACATGCTGGAAGTAGGTCCCGAAAATTGCTATACTAAGATATGTGATGCGCATCACCCATTAACAACATAGTAACAAGGAGTAAAACCATGTCAGAAGTTGTATTAGGTGTCACAGTAGCAGTCGGCGTAGGCCTTAGCCTCGGTCTCGGCAACCTGCTTGGATAGTTGAAGTTCAACGGCGGCTCCCCAGGGAGCCGCCTTTTTTATTGGAATAATCCCTTAAAACGATGTAATATCGTCCTCGGCATATTGACCGCTCAACTAATAGCGGGAGTATACTAAATATAGGTTATGTGAGTACTGGTGGAGAGCCTTTCTACTGACAAACCTATCAACCCATCACTCGGCATACACACTAGCCTTCGCGCAAAGCGTCCCTGCCGAAGTAACATATTCGACGCTACTTCAGGTGGTACAGCAGATATTAAGAAGCGGTGATATCTGTCTCCTCGTAGCTTACTCATAAATTCCGCGGCTGACACGCATATTTCTTGTTGTCAGTTTTTTCTTACCTAAAACAAACTTCATTTCTTAAGGAGTAACGAATATGGCACACACAACCATTAACAGTCCAGTCGACGTAACGGCAATGGGATTCGGCCGCGACCTGCGCGCTTACCCTCGTCGGATAGAGTTTGAGGGCAAAACCTACAACTTTATCGACGCCGGCCTCCGCACCGTCATTAGAAAGGGCGAGCGCATCGCTCAGATCCTGACCATGACCGATGGCGCCGAGCAGTTTCATCTGCGAAGCGACAATCACGGTGGCAGCTGGACGCTGCTGAGTATCAGCCAGTAGCAAAGACAACTCCCTTCGGGGAGTTTTTCTTTGTCTACTTGTATTGACATATTGTATATTAAGTGATATACTTTAAAAAGTAGTCTCTTAAGAACGGGTGGCCATACCCGTAAGAGGCTAGGAAAGAGGTGTCTCATGTCGGACACGACGTTGAAGCCGCTCATCGGCTCGACGATCACCTACACCCACCCCCAGGCCGGCCACGCCAACGTCGTGGCTGCCCTCAGGAACGCCGGCCTCGAGTGCGAGCTGCCTTCCGGCAGGTTCGACCAGGTGCGCGTCCACGTCCACCGGAACATCCCGGTCGAGGACATGGAGCCGAAGGCCAACCAGGCCATCGCCTCCGCCTTCCGCGCGATGGGCATCAACGTGTCCGTGGAGTCCTCCGCCCGCTAGCCCGTGCCCGAAAGAGCCCGCAGTGCTTCCGCACTTGCCGCCGGCCCTTCGGGGCGGGCTCTTTCATTTGCTTAAGGGGCCGCCCAGGGACAATGCTTACCCTGCTTATTTGACATTTCTTAATTTAGGATCTACAGTATACTATAATTGCTGTCCTTACGAGAATTCCTCGTTCAGCAATCGCAAGGGAGGCCTCATGCCTACTGTCACACTCGCTCTACGCCTCACCGTAGGGAAGGACGACCCAGCTCCTCGAACCGTCGATGTGCTTCGACTGGGCCTACGGAATCGCGGCATCTCGACCACCCGGATCAACGTCTTCGCCGGCGAAACGACGGCACACGTCTACGCGGTATGCAAGACGCCCGCCGACCACATCGCCCTCTGGAGGACCATCTGCGACAACGGCATCCGGCTGTCGCTTCACGAAGCCTGTCGACTGGACGGCATCCCCGCCTGGATCCTCATCGAAGGAGAGGTCGACCTCTCGAGCGACATCGAGAGGCTGGCGAGGAAGCTGGTCGTGGAAGGCAAGCTGCAAGGTATCACCCGCATCCACGACACGGCCGTCTTCGCCACTCTGGAGGGCATCACAGCCGACGAAGTTCGCTGCCTTCTGGAAGTCACGCAAGGAACCTCCCAGGCTTAACCCGTCCCGAAAGAGCCCACAGGTCTACAGGCACCTGTCGCCGGCCCTTCGGGCGGGCTCTTTCGTTTGTTGACTTTTATTTATTAATATGATTTTATTATATTAAGTTGGAATTCCAGCCCGACAAGCAGGGAGGGAATCTTGAAAACCGCAACGACCGTTCTTTACTGGATGGTGCTGGGGGGACACGTCCTCGCCATCCTGAGTACGATCGTATACGTCGGCACCTTGCTGCCGGCTCAGTCACAGGCCGAGTTCGGCCTGACGATCCTCATCGTCGTGGCCGGTGGCGTGGTGCAGGTGGCAGCGTTCTACCTGCAAGCCAGGTGCTCCGCCTACCGTTACAGGTGGTGGATCGCCATCCCCATGATGGCCATCACGAGCCTCTTCACCGTCGGCTCGGTCCTCTCCACAAGCCCAAACGCGTACTACGTGACTACTGTCGACGTGGCCGCCGCGCTCCTTGGAGCCCTGGTGTCATGTGGGCTACTGACGTGGCTTCGGCAGGCACGCGCATCCGCCACCACGGCACAGTAGTACCCGGTTGTGCGACAAGCCCGCGCAAGGAGGGGCTGTTGCCCTCCCGCTTGTCACACACCCCGTAAACCAAGGCACCTTTGTCAGGTGCCTTTTTAGGTTGCCACTTACCATTGACTTCTATACATTTATCTACTATGGTAAACAAACTGACGAAATGCGTGACAACTTTGAATCATCCCCACAACCTGCCCACGATGAAGCTCCCGAGCTATTTCCTATTACTGCGGAAGTGATCCGCGATCATCTGCTCTATATCGATATGCTATGGAGAAATCACGCAAACGCCAATGCCGCCCAAGAGTACGCTGCCCGCGACAAATTCGGGCTATTATTACGAGAGGCTTATCGGGAACTCGACGACATAGAAGAAATTATCGATGCCCTGGATCTACCCGATGATCTACTCGATGATTTAGAAAACGAACTGCATATTTCTTGCGCTCAACTTCATAAAGTGATAAAATATTATCCATAATTATCAATGTTGGGAGGCTGGTAGCCGCTTGTACCACAGAAAGGATTACCCCTATGGCTAAAAAAGCCGAATTGCTCGAGAAAGCAGCAGAGCTTGGTCTGGAAATGACCGATAAAAATACGATTGCAGAGATCGAAGCCGCTCTTGAAAGCGCTGACATTCCTTCGCAGCCAGAAGAAAAACATGCCGCCAAGGCAGGCAAGCGGAGCGAGAAGTCACTCCGTGAAGCTGACGAAAAGGCCGAAAAGGAAGCCCGCAAAGAAGCTGGCGATACGACTCCTCTGGATGAGGATGCTGAAGCCAGTGTTAAAAAAGGCCCTAAGCCAGTCGTCCGTCCGCGTATCGAGCGCCGCAGCAAAGGATACCGCAAGGTTGCCGAGCTTATCGAAAAAGACAAAGTATACGCTCTCGCTGATGCGCTTGAACTCGTGACAAAGACCAGCTCGGTCAAATTTGACGCTTCGGTCGAAGTACATGTCCGCCTCGGTGTTGACCCGCGTCAAGCCGACCAAAATGTCCGCGCCACTGTCAGTCTGCCTAACGGAACCGGTAAAACGGTCCGCGTTGCCGTCTTCGCCCCAGAAGCAGATCATGCGGCCGCTAAAAAAGCCGGCGCCGACGTTATCGGTGATGAAGACTTCCTGAAACAACTCGACAAAGAAGAACTGCACTTCGATATCCTTGTCGCCACCCCGCAGTACATGCCAAAACTTGGCAAGTACGCACGACTCCTCGGTCCGCGCGGCCTCATGCCTAACCCTAAAGCAGGAACCGTTGCCACCGATGTCGCAAAGGCAGTCAGTGATGCAAAGACGGGTAAGGTAGAGTACCGCGTCGACAAGCAGGCCATTGTTCACCTGGCTATCGGCAAAGTATCGTTCGGCGCAGACAAGCTTGCCGCCAACGCCAAAGCTTTCTTTGACAGCCTCCAGTCACAAAAACCCTCAAGCCTCAAGGGTGTCTATGTTAAAACGACAAGCATCAGCACCACCATGGGCCCTGGTATCAAGGTAGAAAACGTCGTTAATTAGTACCTTGCGACAGATAAAAACTCCCGAACTTGGGGAGTTTTTATTATACGTCACCGAATCGTGCCTCGTGGTACCGCTCGGCACCAAGACGAGCTAGTTTTTCGTCTTCATCCTGACTAACAAACCTCATTGACGCAGCGATATTTGGATGCACAGCAGCGACCTGGGCATGCATATCCTGGTATACTTTCCGATACGTCGGATGCCCTTGAGAACTCGTCCGCAGTTCGGCAGTATGCAGAAGCGAGCGGGCATTAACCTTTAGGTTGAACCTCATGATGTGTCCGAATAACGTCGCATACTGCGCCTGATCTTTGTATCCGCGCGCCTCAAGCAATGCATAAAGGCCACGGCTAATAGTAAAGGCCCGCTCGTAATCATCCGCAAGGCCCGCCTCGTGAATAATATCCGGTGTCACATGCCCCAGTTGGCCTTCAAGTGCCTGCCATTCCAATCCATCTACCATACGGTGACGTTGAATATCTCGAAAAGCGCCATAATCGCACTGGACTTCAAAAAGGTAATGGGGAAATTCAAACGCACGACCTGGCTTGGCACGGCGGTTATAGCGATCGCCCGCATAGGCTCCCAGCACTTCTTGCTTTTCATCATCGGTTAATTCTGCAACGATTCTCGCAACAGTTTCATAGGAGTAACGGCCTGCGTCAGTTAGGATTTTCGTGATGACTTCATCTTCCGATCCGTCAACCGCCAACAGGCGAACGGCTGGTCCGGCTTCTGTCTTTTCCTCCGCTCCTTCAAGTAAACGATCTGCGCGGGTGCGGCTTCTCTCTCTTGTCGTGCGGCGGTGTTCGGTAATCAGTTCTCCACGCGTGGACATATCAAAACGTTCAAAGAAAACCGGCGCGACTTGCCGGACCGCCTCAAGCGCCTTACGCCCCAATGTCTGCATCTCCGGAAGCTCATGCGAATGCAAGTGGTGCAACATATTATTGATCGCCTGGGCGCTTCCTACGACACCAACGGTCGCTTTCGTCGCGGCGGGAAGTAGTGATCGGAC
>JALRBM010000095.1 GCA_023257755.1 Candidatus Saccharimonadia bacterium
AATATGAAAATCTCAAATATTCTATCCCGCCGCAATCGCATACTTTTGCGCGAGCTGGTGATAACGGATTTCAAGCTGAGGTATCAGGGATCGGCATTAGGGTACCTATGGTCTCTTCTTAAACCCCTGTTCCTATTCGCCATATTATATGTTGTATTTGATCAGTTCTTACGCCTGGGAAGGGATGTAGAGCACTTTCCGGTCTACTTACTCCTTGGAATAGTTTTATGGAGTTTCTTTACCGAAGCAACAATGAACGGCCTGCAGTCGATTATCAACAGGGGAGAATTAATACGAAAGATTAACTTTCCAAAGTATATCATTGTTATTTCTGGAACGATTTCATCGCTGATTAATTTAGGGTTAAACCTAATCGTCGTTTTTATTTTTATCGTACTTAACGGAGTGGAGCTACGGCCCGAAGCTCTTCTCATTGTTCCCCTCATTGCCGAGCTATATATATTTGCGCTTGGAATCGCTTTTTTCCTAGCCGCCCTCAATGTTAAATTTCGCGATGCAGGCCATTTATGGGAGATATTTTTACAGGCAGCATTCTATGCAACACCTGTTCTTTATCCACTGCAAATGGTAATCCAGCAAAGTGACTTTACGGCGAAACTGCTGCTTCTTAATCCGGTAGCGCAAATCGTGCAAGACTCTCGTCATGCGCTGGTAACGGCCAAGGATTCTATAACCATTTGGGGCTATGTAGGAGGCTGGAAGGCATTCATTCCATTCATCATAGTTATAACTGTTGCTATAGTTGCCGCGTATTATTTCAAACGTCATTCACGACGTTTTGCGGAGGAAATTTAACATGAGCACCTCAAAAGATCCGGCTGTTATCGCCGAAGGATTAATGAAACAGTTTAAAATTCCCCTAGAGGCAAGTAGTGGAATTAAACAAAGATTGATCAATACATTAAAGGGACGTAAAGGGTATCGGGAGTTTAGGCCGCTCAAGGAAATATCTTTCACTGTCAACAAAGGGGATTTCTTTGGTATCGTCGGGCGCAATGGCAGTGGAAAAAGTACGTTGTTAAAAACGATAGCTGGAATTTATAGCCCCGACGGAGGCCATGTTGTAGTCAACGGCAAACTTGTGCCTTTTATCGAACTGGGCGTCGGCTTTAACCCAGAGCTAACCGGACGCGAGAATGTATTTTTGAACGGAGCGCTCCTTGGGTTTAGTCGGCGCGATATGGAAGAAATGTATGGTGAGATTGTCGATTTTGCCGAACTACATGAATTTATGGAGGAGCGACTGAAGAACTACTCTAGCGGCATGCAGGTTCGTTTGGCCTTTTCGATTGCGATTCGGGCACAGAGCGATATTCTTCTCCTTGATGAAGTGCTGGCTGTTGGTGACGAGGCCTTCCAGAGAAAGTGCTACGAATATTTCGAAGATCTTAAGCGAAAGAAGCAGACAGTTATTCTCGTGACTCATGACATGGGTGCTGTAGAGCGATTTTGCAACCGCGCTATTCTTATCGAATCAGGTCGGATCATCCAGGAAGGTGACCCGTCTACGGTTGCCCATGCGTATACGCAGCTGTTTGTTGCCGAAGACCCAGTGCAAGAAGCCGAACCAGAGCAGGAAGGACCACAGGAGGACCCGTCACGAACAGGAGACAGGCGATTCAGGATGAAAAATGTTACCGTTGAACAGCAGGATGCTAAAAAATACGGTTCGGATATTCGTATATCAATGGATGTTATTTGCAATGAGCCGGTTAACGGCAAGATACTTGCCGCATATGCCATCAAAGACAGTATGGGGCAAAAATTGTTTGGAAATAAAATTATCTCAAAAAAATTATCCGAGCTTAAGAAAGGCGACGTGGCACATATAGCATTCATTTTCCCTAACCTGCTTAACAGAGGACGGTATTTTATTGATCTTAGTGTATACTCTGATAAAGACAAATCCTTCTGCGACTGCTGGCTGGACTGCAAGACTTTTAAGACGGGCACGCTAGGAGTGAATGGGTATCCTGTCATCGTGAAAGACAGATATATAGAGCACTAGATCAACAAAAGAGAGGGTAAGAAAATGGGGAAGGTGAATTCGGAAAGCTATTGGGATGATCGTTTTAAAGACGATTGGGTAGAAAATAGCGGTGATAAGCAGAGTCAGTTCTTTATGAATCTGGCCTTCGAGATGTTACCGGATTGGCTAACAAAAACTCTCCAGAAAGGCACAATGACCGTTTGTGATTGGGGATGTGCTGAAGGCGATGGAACGAATATGCTCGCTCGACAATTTCCAAAAACAAACTTTACGGGCATTGATTTTGCCGATACGGCGATTGAAAAAGCTAATGGAAAATATAAAGAAAAAAACCTCAGCTTTGAGGCTGTCGATCTTCTTACTCAAGCCTATGATAAAAAGTTTGATATCATTTTTTCGTCTAATGTATTTGAGCACTTCGAAGATCCATGGAGTACTTTTGATAAAGTGAGTTCTTTTGCGAATGACGTTTTTATCATGATGGTTCCCTATAAAGAAGATCCAGATAAACTCATTCCAGAGCACTTCCATAGCTTCAATGAAGCTGATTTTCGTTTCAAAACTGATAATTGGGAGCTTGTATATTTTATTGCCAAGGATGTTTCAAGGTTACAAGATACGCACTGGTTTGGAAATCAAGCAATGGCAGTCTTTGTATCTAAAGAATTTGCCAAAAAATTCTCCCTGACGATCGCGGATGTATTAATAGACTCTAAAATTCGTCATGCCATCACCGCGCAGCAAGGTACTGGAAACATTGAACAGATGGAGTCAATGGCAGACGAGATTATTAAACTACGGAATCTCGTGGAGGCCCATGAAGGAGTTTTAAATTCGAAACGAGTGAAGCTGGCAAATAAGATTGCTGACTCGACTGAAAAGCTTTTCCCTAAGGGTTCAACTGGTAGAAAGATGATTGGTGGGGCGATTAATAAAGTTATAACGAGGAACAAGAAGTGAGTTCGTTTCGACAGACCACCAAAAAAATATCTATAATTCTTAAAAATAATGGGCGTCAACTGCCACGTAAAATAATCTACCGATTAACTAAAACCGAAAACGGCCATACCACTCAGCGTCAGATTAGCCTTGCTGATTTACACCCAAAATCGGAAGGATATCTTGAACGAGCATCGGCAATGATACGTGAAACAGGGCTTTTTGACGCTGACTATTATCTTGATAATAATCCGGATGTGAAGGCGAGCGGCATGGATCCCTTAGTACATTTTGTACTGCATGGAGGCTCCGAGGGCCGTAATCCAAGTGCCGACTTTAATATCGCCTACTATTTGACTCAAAATGCCGATGTGCGTGAAATGGGCATTAATCCGCTCGTTCATTATATGGCATGGGGAATGCTGCAGAACGAGATGTCCAGGCTTACCAGTCCACGTAATGAAGAATACGAGGCTTATCAAGCGTGGCAGCGAGAGATTAAGAGGCGGCTACGAACCTCGCGAACTGAAGCTGATGAAGTATTTAATAAGACTGCACGTTCTACTGTAGACGCGCTGTTAGAAGCAGGACAGATTGTCGTTTACCCTTTGTCCTACCCTCTCGATGTCGTCCAGCGTCCTGAGCACTTTTTTCGCTACATGGCATCTCGGGGAATCCCAACCCTAATTCTAGAAAATGATGAAGATAAAAAGCCATATATAAAGCAGCTTAGGGAAAACATATTTGTTACAAATATTTTTTCAGGAAGCGCGAGGTATTTGAAAGATAAAAATACAATACTGTACCTTACGTATCCTCCTTACTCCGTAATGGTTCCCGAGCTAAAACCCCAAAAGGTTATTCTGTCCTAGTTGTTCATCCGTTTAATAATCAAGATTCAGCCTTTAGAGCCATACCAGCAATCATTGACTCAGATAAAT
>JALRBM010000014.1 GCA_023257755.1 Candidatus Saccharimonadia bacterium
TTATTTTGTAAGGCTCTTGAGATATAATTGCCAAGTAAACAACCCTTTGTGCGCGGATGGCGGAATTGGTAGACGCGTCAGCTTGAGGGGCTGGTGGCCTTCGGGCCGTGGAGGTTCAAGTCCTCTTTCGCGCACCAAGAAATTATGGTAACTAAAACATCCCATCATGGGATGTTTTAGTGTTTTACGATATGACAAGAACGCTATAATAAGCGTATGACAATCGAAAATAACTCCCAGAAATCTTTAATGGGTAGTGCCATCCCTCAAGGTGCGATTGACAGTAATCGCCAAGCATTAAAGTGGTACGATGATAACTACGAATACTACGATAGTTTGATTGATCCGCTTCCCTCCAGTAGTCGTGAGAAGGCATTGCGTCAGTTAGCCAAACACGTGTCAATCGGCGGCACTATTCTGGAGTTCGGATCTGCAAGCGGTAGGGATGCTGACTTTATTGAATCTCTTGGTCTATCGGTGCGCCGTACTGATATTACGCAAGGATTTATTAACCTTCAGAAAAAACGAGGCAAGAAAGTTGATAATCTCGATATTCTTACTGGAGAGTACGGCGGGCCTTACGATGGAATTTTTGCAATGTGTGTCATGCTACATGTTACGCCCGAAGCAACGGATGCTGTCTTGGCTAAAGTTGCGGCCGCATTAAAGCCGAGTGGTGTCTTTTTGGTATCGGTTCGCGAAGAGGGCGATGCAAGGGCGACTGCATGGAGCCGTAATGAATTTGTCCAACGGCTTGAAAGAGCTGGACTTACCGTTATCTGGGATGATCGTGACTTTGATGGTGATCAGTGGATTGAGTTTTTAGCACAAAAAGTTTGATATTTCTGTAGCAGGCTCTATCTGTTACACTATTAGTTGATGACACAGATACTTCTTACTGCTGGCCTTTGCGATCACTAATGGTCATTTCTTGCGAACGCCAATAATAAGTAAGAAGGATTCTCTTTATGTATTACGAAACAATTCGTGAATTAAGTGTAAAAATTAAAAACCAGGAAATATCTCCAGTTGAGTTAGTCGAAGCGTGCCTAGAACGAATTGAAGAACTCAACCCAAAATTGAATGCGTTTATCACTGTGATGGCAGCTGAGGCGCGTCAGGCTGCCAAGGATGCTGAAGTAGAGATAAGAAATGGAAAGCTGCGGGGGCCGCTGCACGGCATCCCCGTGGCTGTAAAGGACTTTTATGACACTAAGGGTGTAAAAACAACGGCGGGCTTTGCGCACATGAAAGACCGCGTGCCTGCCAAGGATGCTGAAGTTGTAAAAAGACTTCGCGATGCGGGTGCGATTATCATCGGCAAAACAAATATGGATGCTCTTGGCATGGCAACCACTGGCCTAACGAGCTTTTTTGGTCCTGTGAAAAATCCATGGAACAACAAGTATATTACTGGTGGCTCGTCGGCAGGCTCGGCTGCTGCCATAGCGAGTGGAATGTGCTACGCGACTATCGATACTGACGCTGTCGGCTCCGTGCGCCTACCGGCTGCAAGTTGTGGGGTAGTTGGTTTTAAAGGTAGTTATGGTCTTGTGAGTACGGAAGGTATCTTGAGTGATCAACCCGTTGATGACTTTATACGATGGATGGCTCATGCAGCAATAACGACTCGGAGTGTGAGCGATACCGCACTGGTTCTTGATATCGTAGCCGATACGGGTGTCCGGTTTGCAGAAGTAGCAGCGAGCGGCAAAACATCGCTTCGTATCGGTGTCGGTAATAATTTCCAGGTGAGCGATGAGGTTACACAAGCATTCGACGTTGCTGTTGAAGCAATTAAGAGCCTCGGACACGAGCTATATAAGGTTGAAGTACCATTTGGCGACCCATCACAAGGAAGTATGGAGAACATTGAAGATGACCGCACGACTATCGGAAGCGATGCATTTTCGAGTGTGGATGTTATCTTACTTCCAGTTACGAAGGACGTAACACCTATGACTAAAGAGGCCGAGCTTAATCCGGAACAGGCTATCTCGGCTGAACTAACGGCATTTGCTAATTATTACGGCCTTCCGGCGGTAAGTATACCATGTGGTTTTGATGGCCATGGTATGCCAGTTGGTCTGCAGGTTATTGCGGGGCCTGGCAATGATGCGTACGTTCTAGAGGTGGCAAGGGTGCTTGAAGCTGCTCGGGGGCTTGCCTCAAGACATCCCGAGCTATAAAGACCTATAACTATTAAAAATAACCCAGAATTACACTCTCCGGGTTATTTTTTGTGAAGTAGCATACCCCTCCCGTCTGCGCGGGCTGATCCGAACTAGGGCAGAGAGCAGGTAGTCAGCATCCTACCTACTGAGTCGACTAGTTAGCGGTTTGTCATTTTTAGGCTTTCAAACGCAGTATCGAGCAACCAAATACCATATCGTGTCGCAAGCGGGGAGTGCGGGACGGCTGGCAGTTGGAATAGCGGCACAGCGAGACCGTTCTTCTGCAGCGTTTCTGCAATTTCGTTTGGCGGAAATAGCGCATCTTTGGTGCCGATGATTACTGCGATGCGATGTCCCGTGTGGTGAAGGGTTAGTAAATCAGGAGACAGATCGCTTTTTAGTCCACTTTCATAGTGGGCGCGCAGGATTGGGTTCCGAAAATTCACTATGCGTGATAACTGCCTGGCGTTATGACGTAACCGCGACTCAAACATAAACTGGGGGAGCTGGCTCTTTAAGTTTTGCGCTGTTCGCCTGGCAAAAATAGTGAGCGGGTTTGACGCCTTTGAATATGCTGCCGGGTTCAAGCCTAGCGGTTGAATGAGAACGAAGTCTTTTAGTAAAGCTCGGAAGCGAGTGTTAGCGAATACAAAGGTTGTTGCGGCGGCGGCTTGGGATTCGGCAAGTACGTTTACTTTTGAAAGGTTGTGAACAGGCACAAGCTTGCTGATAACCTTTTCAATATAGGTGTAAGCGAAGGTGATTACATCGACGTCACTTACGAGCCAATGCGGCATTCCCTGAACAACCAGTGTTCCGGGCGGACAGTGTTCTGCTACCCACTGAGCAAGTAGTCCAACCTGTCCTGCACCGAGAAATAGAATAGCTTCAGGATCGACATCAGGGCCTGTCTGCCAAACATCATAGGCGATACGGGCGGTCCCGTATTTGAAAGAGTACGATCTTTTGATCACTTTGCTGCTATTTGTAATCATCGATATGAATTATACCTCATCACATGGAGTGATTCTGGTATAATGATCTGGACGGCGCGTTGGCGGAGCGGTGACGCAGAGGTCTGCAAAACCTTTTAGACGGGTTCGACTCCCGTACGTGCCTCCAAATTATCTAAAATAAATTTGCGCGAGTGGCGGAATAGGTAGACGCGAGGGACTTAAAATCCCTTGACCAAAAGTCGTGCGGGTTCGATTCCCGCCTT
>JALRBM010000073.1 GCA_023257755.1 Candidatus Saccharimonadia bacterium
GCCCGCGACGGCGTAGCTGAAGTCCGCGTACAGCTTGGTGTACAGGATGAACTCGTGCCAGCCGATGTCGACCAGGTAGGAGGGCGCGTGGGCGTTCTCCGTGTCCTGACCGCACAGGCGCAGGAACGCGATGGTCTGGTCGAGGATGACCTGGGCCCAGACCTCCCGGTCGTCCGCCTTCAGGGTGCTGGTCGCCTGCACGAAGTGCGGGGCGTCCATGATGCGCTTGATCAGGCGGGGCCAGAGGGTCGAGTCGAAGTCGTCCAGGACGGCCTTGTTGCCGAGGATCGGGATGACCTCGACCGGTTCGAGCGTTGCGGGTATCACCTTGGTAGACCTCTCGCTGAAGGGTGTCGGCTTTTGCGCGACCTAATATTTATACTATATACACATAATATATGTCAATACATCCTCTCGTCGATGACACGCCTTCATCTCCCATAGAACATCAAAAAAGACCTTCCAAAACTTGAAAAGTCTCTCTTGGTGCGAGTACAGGGACTCTAACCCTGGACCTCTTCCATGGCAAGGAAGCGCTCTAACAGCTGAGCTACACTCGCATGTTTACGAGATGATTATAAAGGAGAAGGGTGGTATTTTCAAGACTAGATACAATCTCTAAAGAAGACTACACCATAATCGCATATTCAACCGGGCCGGGATTACCAATAAACGAGTTAGGAATATCAATAGCAGCAATATCCTAAGCGCTCGGCTTGAAAATTTAACCAAAGAAGGTTTGTTAGTCAAGGAGGATGATCCGGCGAATAAAAGCGCTGCGATTTACAGGCCAACGCAAAAAGCCTTGGATCTTTTACCTACGTTATTTGAACTTATACGCTGGGGTATTCAGTATAATGCCAATGCCGATACAGGTGAACCGATCATGAATCAGCTGATCAACGACCCGCAACGTCTCCACGCGCGCGTTATGGCCAACTTTAAAGACTGCGTCTCGCAAGACCCGCATTAAATCTTTATATCGACTAACGAGCTGGGAGCCTCTCAAAGAAAAGAGACCAGCATTCACTGATCTCCTTTCCTTGGTGGCTCCTCCCAGACTCGAACTGGGGACACAAGGCTCTTCAGGCCTCTGCTCTACCAACTGAGCTAAAGAGCCGCATCGGTTAGTAACTTGAGATATTATATGCTATTTTTCCACCTCTTTCAATAATGATCGCCCCTCGAGTACTTCATCGATGCCGGGTTTAAAAGATTTAAACCATAGTTCATAACCCTTGTCATTTGGATGAAAAAAGTCACCCGCCGTTACTTTCCATGAACTTGTTTGTATCAGTTCGGGAACAAAGTGGGCGCGGATGGCCGACTTTCCCTTTAGCACCTGGTCCAATTTTTCCTGATACGCCTCACGGTTACTGACAAACGGGACATCCGCAATGACCGTTTTTTCCAGAGGAAGAGTGGCGATGATAGTGTTTAGATATCGTTCATATTCTTCGGGAGTGAGCCGGCGCGTATCGTTCGCCCCAATCTCGAGCAACACAACATCCGCTGCATCAAAGTCTGCGAGCGGCAGCTGGCGCATCGCCACGTCTTCCGCCGTCGCCCCGGAGCGACTATAGTTCTTTATCGCCACATCTTTACCGCAGCGCGCACGCAAATGGCGAGCAACCCGTCCCACTAGGCCTTTCTCAACCCTGCTCGCTCCAACACCCTGAGAGATTGAGTCGCCCAATACGACAAGGCGCAGGGCGTCCTTAGGGGCGCCCGCCGATATCTCCTGTTGCCAGTAGTTCGCATACTGATTCTTGCGAAGAAATACCATACCCGCACGAAATCCAAGGATCCCGATAATCCCCGCTGCGATCACGAGAAGTGTCATTATTTATGAAGAATCTTTCCCACCGCCTCAGTCAGTTCGGCAGGAAGAACAAAGAGCGTCTTTTGGCTTGGCTCGGCACTGATTTTTTCAAGGGTCTGAAGTGTACGAATATTAATACCGCCGGGAATTTTAGTCAGCATTTCAGCAGCATCCGCCACTGCCTGCGCAGCGGCTTTTTCACCTTCTGCCGTAATAATGACTGCTCGTCGTTCACGCTCGGCCTCGGCTTGTTTAGCCATGGCACGTTTCATATCAGCGGGGAGCTCTATGTTCTGCACCTTTACGTTTTCGACATCGATCCCCCACTGGTCGGTCTGACGGTCGACGATTTCCTTAATCTGCTGGCTAATTTCTTCTCGCTTTGACAGCAAATCATCAAGATCGACATTGCCCGTCACGTCGCGCAGGGCGGCTTGGGCGAACTGACTGGTCGCATAGATATAGTTTGTAGTCTCAAGCACCGCCTTAGGCGCGTCAATCACCCGGAAGTAAACCACGGCATCCACGCCGACCGTCACGTTATCTTTGGTAATCACCTCTTGCTTTGGCACGTCGATCGGCGTCGAACGAATATCAACCCGGATAAGACGCTGAAAAATCGGAATGACGATCCGGAGTCCCGGCGTTCGGATGCCCGTAAACCGTCCGAGCGTTAATACGACGCCTCGCTCGTACTGGTTGATGATTTTGATTCCCGAGAGCACGAAAAGTGCCACTACGATCAGTAGAAAAATTGTAAATCCGTCCATTATTCCTCCGTTTCTTCTGTCTCTAGTGTACGCCCTAATCCCAAGAAAATTAAGCGTTCGATAAGTTTTGAATAAGGCAGGCCGGCTTCGCGCCATAGTTTTGGATAAACGCTAAGGTTCGTAAACCCCGGGATAGTGTTAAGTTCATTAACGTAAATCGTAGCATCATCCACCAAGAAAAAGTCAACCCGGGCAAGCCCCTTGCAGCCCAAGGCGGCGTAAACTTTGCCTGCGATGGCACGAACTTTCTCCGTTACATCATCCGGAAGGTTTGCAGGAATCATAAATTCAGCAGTACTCGTTGAGGCATACTTTGCCTCGTAGTCATAAAAGCCCTCTGGCGTTTTTACTTCACACACACCGCTGGTTTCATGAGTCGGTGGATTGCCCAGGACGGACACCTCGAGTTCCCGTCCCGAGACGCCTCGTTCGATCAGCGCCACATCATCGTATTTATGCGCAGCAGTCAGCGCCCTTTCCAGCTCGTCTTCGCTGTAGACTTTTGTCACCCCAAATGAACTACCTGCCCGCGAGGGCTTAACAAACATTGGGCTTCCGAGCTTCATGCTGAGATGATTAAAATCAGGGTTTGTATCACCTGCACGATGGGAAACGAAAGGCACCACTTTTATCCCATTCGCCGTTAGGATTTCTTTGGTTGCTACCTTGTCCATGACAATACTGCTCGCCGTCATATCACAGCCGACCACTGGAATGTGAAGCAGTTGTGCCAAACCCTGAACGCTCCCATCTTCTCCATTTTTGCCATGAAGAATGGGGAAAATAACATCTGGTTTGATGATCCGACTGCTGGGAAACGTGACAAAACTTCCCGATCCAAGTACCGGCGCAAGCTGCGGTGCACCATGCGGCGATACGTCATCTTCCAGCTTATCAAGCAGCCACCACTTTCCCTGACGGTCGATATATCCTAAAACAAGATCAAACTTTGCGTTGTCGATAGCGGCATAAACATTCCGCGCAGAAGAGATCGAGACATCATGCTCGGGGGATTCGCCGCCAAATAGTAGTAGTACGGTCGGTCGGTCCATTTGTGTTTTTATTGTAGCATGTCCTGATAAGGCAGACTATAATTAAAGTGATGGAGAGAATTCCGCTGGCCGAACGTATGCGGCCGCAAACACTTGATGAGGTCATTGGACAATCCCACCTATTAGACCAAGGTGAGATTCTTCGTCAGATCGTGCGCAAAAAGGAACCGGTCAGTTTGATCCTGTGGGGTCCGCCAGGAAGCGGCAAAACGACGCTCGCGCGTATTATCGCCAAGGAGGTAAGCGCTGAGTTCGTCGAACTTTCCGCCGTTACCAGCGGCAAGAAGGATGTCGAGAGAGTTGTCGAACATGCCCGCCAAAATTGGAACCTCAAACTCCGCACCATCCTGTTCGTCGACGAAATCCACCGTTTTAACAAGGCCCAACAGGATGCGTTTTTACCTCATGTCGAATCCGGCTTGATCACCCTGATCGGCGCCACGACCGAGAACCCCAGCTTTGAGGTCATTAGTCCGCTGTTAAGCCGCAGCCGCGTGCTCGTGTTACAGCCGTTAGCAAAAGAAGAAATCATTTCGATATTGCAACGGGCCTTAAAAGATTTAAAGAAGACTAAACAAGCCACGCCAAAAGCGCTTGACTATATCGCCGAACTCTCCGGCGGCGACGCCCGCATTGCTCTCGGCAACCTAGAGCTTGCGCTCTCGATGGGCGAAAAGCTGACACCCGATATTGTCAGGGTCGCCGCAGGGAAACGCGTTCCAGGGTATGACAAGAAGGGTGAAATGCACTATAACGTGATTAGCGCCTTTATCAAAAGCATGCGCGGCAGTAATGTCGACGCCACCCTGTATTATCTGGCGCGTATGATCGATGCCGGCGAAGACCCGAAATTTATTGCCAGACGCATGATTATTTTCGCAAGCGAGGATATCGGCCTTGCTGGCAATGGCGCCCTCCAGCTGGCGCTCAATGCCTTCCAGGCAGTCGAGCGGGTTGGCATGCCCGAAAGCAATTATATTCTATTCCATGTTGCCACCGCACTTGCCAAAAGCAAAAAATCGCGCGCGACTTCAGATGCAATGTACCAAGCAACCGCCCTCGCCAAACAGTTTCCCGACAGTCCGGTTCCGCTCCACCTTCGCAATGCACCGACAAGACTCATGAAAGACCTGGGATATGGCAAAGATTATAAGCGGGAAGCGGATTTTAAACACAACAAAGGCTTCCTTCCAGATGATCTGGGGACCGTTCAGATCTTTAAAGACGAATGATCACACCTTGATGCGGTTGCAGTTTTATCGCACTCTTTGCCTGCCCCTGTGGCAGACGGTGCGTTGAACAAATAATCTCTCCTCTTGCCTCATAGGTCACGCTTTCATCCGACATATTAAGAAGAACCAATAGTTTTTCCAGGTTGCTAGTACGAATAAATCCAAACATACGGTCATCCGAGCCCTCCCATTCCTGATAGCTCCCCACGCGGAGTGCCGACGAGCGCCGGAGTTCCAAAAGCCGTCGATACATTGAAAAAGAGGAGTCATTATCTGCCGCTTCTGCCACGACATTCATAGTAGCCATATCCTCCGCCACGGGCAGCCATGGCTCGGCCACGCTAAATCCTGCATTAACATCACTGTTCCACTGCATTGGTGTACGTGCAGGATCGCGCCCCAACCCCAAGCCTTGGGTCTGTTTTTCAAAAGGATCCCGCACGCGCTCCGGAGGAATGGGCACATCATGCATCCCGAGCTCATCACCGTAGTAAACTACAGGAATGCCCGGTAAGGTCAACTGCAATAATCCCACCAGCTTCGCCTGATCCTTGCCCACCCTCGACACCAGGCGGGACTTATCATGATTGCTAAAACAATAAAATGGCCGAAGTGTCCCCCCGATCAGTTTTTGAAAGCGGTTCACAAATGCCTGATACTGCCGGGCGCCATACGCGGTTTTCAGACCTTCAAAATTAAAGGGCGCGGCGACCTCTGGATTAACGGCGTAGAACGCGGAATATTGGTGAGTGATATCGAGGTGCCTATCCGGGTAATCCTCAAAGAGAATGATCCGGTCGGGATACTCCTCAACCACCATCGCAAGTTCCTTAAGGTAATCAAAAAGATGAGGCCCATACCGATTGTAGTGATTCAGCTGGGAGACATACGGGTCATCCGTTCCAGCCACGTATTCCGGATTAGGGAGGTTATCCCGAAATTCAGGATCTTTCGACATCCATCTCACTGCATCCGCCCGAATTCCGTCCGCCCCAAGGTCGAGCCAAAAACGCAGGACATCTGTCATCGCCTTCCTGACCGGTCTCAGCGTCTCCGCTTGTACCGACCTCAGCGTTCAGCTGCTTGTACAGCTCCTGTACGGCTTCGGATTGTTTACGAACTTGCTCTGGAATTGCCATGTTAATTGCTCCAATCTGTGAGCTTGATTAGTCGGCTCATATTTCAGC
>JALRBM010000089.1 GCA_023257755.1 Candidatus Saccharimonadia bacterium
GGTCAAACCGATCGGTCAGAAGAGGCGCGATCGCGCCGGGCGTAATGAGCATGGCGATTACCAGAATGATACCGACGGTCTGGACCGACGCCACAACGGTGAGTGCCAAGAGTACCAGAAGTAAATAATGGTAGACGTTCACCTTCAAACGAATTGCCTTCATATGCGCCTGGTCAAACGCGTAAAGTAGCAGGCTGCGGCGAAGCACCAGAAGCACGGTAATCACCGTCAAGGCAATTATTCCAACCTGCCAGGCATCGGCATTAGAAATACCAAGCACATATCCGAACAGGATGTGCATAAGATCTATATTACTCGGCACTTTCGAGACAAGCACCAACCCCAGCGCAAAAAGAGTGGTAAAGACGATCCCAATAACCGCGTCGTCTTTTAAGCGAACTTTTTGTTTGATATAGCCGATCCCCAGGACGCTCCCCAGTCCAAAGACAAACGCGCCGATACTGAACGGAATCCCCAGCGTATATGCCAAAACGACCCCCGGAAGAACCGAATGGGAAACGGCATCTCCCATCAGCGACCAGCGCTTCAACACCAAAAAACACGACAATAGCGCGCAGACTGCGCCGACCAGCGAGCTGACGATGATGGCTTTGACCATAAAGTCAAACTGCAGTGGAAAGATTAACGCATCCATTGTCTCCCGCCTTTCTTTCCAAAGACACTATCGTAGGTCTTTTCGATATTATCGGCCGTAAACACCTTTTTGGTGGGACCAGCAGCTACCACTTTTGTCTTTAAAAGGATAATGTGGTCACAGTACGAACCGACCGTATTAAGATCATGGGCGGCGATAAGCGTCGTGACGCCTTGTTTCTGTAGCTCCCGCAGCAGCTCCACGAGCGACGCTTCGGTCTTAGCATCGACCCCCGCAAACGGCTCGTCAAGCAAAAGGATCGAGGCACCTTGGGCCAGCGCCCGCCCGACGAATGCTCGCTTACGCTGGCCGCCTGATAGTTGGCCGATCTGACGATCCGCCAAATCAGCGAGATGCACCCGCTCCAGCGCCGCCTCGACCGCCTGCTTGTCACGAGCGGATGGAATGCGCATGAAGTTCATCTGGCCGTATCGGCCCATCATCACGACGTCGCGCACTGAAACGGGAAAATTCCAGTCAATCGCCTCGGTTTGCGGCACATAGGCCACAATACCTTTTTTTTGCGCCGTTTTAACCGTATGGCCATTCAAACGCACCGTTCCGCTTTTTACCTGCACTGCATCCATGATCGCCTTGAAAAGTGTTGACTTGCCCGCTCCGTTCATCCCGACCAGCCCGCAGATCGCCCCATGCGGAATGGTAGCCGTCACATCGTCGAGAACAAGCTTCTCGTGGTAGTGGACCGAGACATTTTGAATGTCGATTGCCGCTGCCATAATTTAGTCGCCTTTTAATCCGTCAACCAGCGTTGAAGCGTTGTACTCGAGCAATTTTAAATACGTTGGCGTCGGGCCGTCGGCTCCCGACAATGAGTCGACATAAAATACACCGCTGAACCTCGCACCCGTTTCACTAGCGACCTGTTCTTGGGCTTTACTGCTGACAGTACTCTCGCAAAAAACAGCCGGAATAGCATTCGCTCTTACGGTCTCGACGACGTTTTTAATTTGCTGCGGCGTTCCTTGGGCATCGGCGTTGATCGGCCACAAGTAAAGTTCCTTTAATCCATAATCTCGGATGAGGTAACTGAACGCACCTTCGCAGCTGACCAGATAACGCTGCTCGTTGGCTAACTGCGATAATTCCATTTTTAACTTCGCATCAACTTGACCGACTTTTTCTTTGTAGGACTTGGCGTTTTGTTTAAAATAGTCAGCATTTTTCGGGTCGATATCTGAAAGCGCCTTGGTAATATTATCGACGTACACCAGTGCATTAGCCGGCGACATCCAGGCGTGAGGATTCGGCTTGTCTTTATAGGGTCCTTCGGCGATCGGCATCGGGGCGACATTGTCGGTCAGGGTAATGTGTGGGACATCCGGCACATTTTGGTAGAGTTTCTCGGCCCACTTTTCCAGATTCAGCCCATTGTCCAGGACCAGGTCGGCCTTTTGCAGCCGCACCATGTCGCCGGGCGTCGGCTCATAGCCATGGATTTCTGTTCCCGGCTTCGTGATCGATTCGACCTCCACCTTGTCGCCAGCCACATTTTTAGCCATATCGGCCAGAACGGTAAATGTCGTGAGAACGTGTTTTTTCTGATCGTTCTGTTGCCCGCCTCGAGCCTGTATTACGGCGTAGACAAACGCTCCAATCAAGCCTAGGATGACTACGGGTATAATGATGCGTAAAATAGTTGTTCGTTTCATGACCTTACTTTCCCCCACCCGTTATGTTCGCGGAATAAACTGAGATGGCAACGGGTTACCAAAGCGCGCTTCCGGCACATCAATCACCCCGCGAAAACCTGGTGCGAACTCATATTTCTCGTTGTAAAGTACATCGATATTAACGAACTGTGCATCCCCCCACTGGAGGCCTAATTTTTTCGCCGCAGCTTTAATAATTTCTTCCGAAGCGCCTTCGATTTCGATGTATGGATCAAGCCATGGCCATTCATCAATAACAACCTCGGCATCATCCAACTGCCAGGTTTCGCGTTTGGATTCTTGAAAGGTAATGTAGTGCCAGCCAGCCTCTGAAAAGATCGTCAGCGTATCGTCGAAGTCGCTTACCTCGACTTCAATCTCTTTAACGCCGTCAATCCCAGGATTATAAGGATCCTTCCGGCGCTTAAACGTCAGTGTAACCTTGTCGCCTTCGTCCCGAATTCTGATGAAAGCGTGCTGCTTGGCATGATGAGGCTCTTCGATCAAAGCCCGGCGCATAAGACGCATGGGCTGCTCGCAGACAGCCCCCGCATTCTTTAGCATCCCGCGAATTTCTTCGATGTTGATGTTCGCGAATTTGGCTTCAATCTCGGTTTTCACGACATGGCCTAGTTCAGAATACTGTTGTCCGGGTTGTTTTCGTCGCGGTCGGCGCTTGGACTTTGCCCACCCTTAGCCGATGAAACACCGGCGTTTACTTCATAACTGGTATTCGTACTTTCAAAGAAGTTCACCAGCTCAAGCGTATCATTGGCGGCCGCCATCCACTTGGCCGGGTTCGACACCTTGTAGTGCGCGTCAAATCCAAGCTCTTCAAGCCGGCGGTCAGCCAAATATTTAACATACTGGTTAATATAGTCACTGTTAAGACCGAGGATACCGTTTGGCAACAGGTCCTTATTGTACTGCTCCTCCATCTCGACACCGTCAAGAATCATCTGCTTGATTTCGGCAGCGAATTCCTCGGTCTGAAGGTCTTCGTTTTCCTCAAGGACCGTCAGGATAAGGTTGATACCGAACTTAAGGTGCAGGCTTTCATCACGGACAATCCAGTCGATCAAACTTCCGAAGTTACGGAGCAAGTTGCGCTGACGGAACGAAAGCGCCACCATGAAGCCGCTATAGAACCAGATACCCTCAAGGATGATATTATAGGCGATAAGGTTGCGGACGAAGTCCTTCTTGCCCTCAGTCGTGGTAATATCGAGTGTCTCCTCGGTCATACGCTTGATAAACTTCGTCTCAAACTCTTCCTTTCGCGCCATCGACGGTGTTTCGACGTGGGCCGCATAGGCCTTGTCACGGTCAATCGGAAAAGTCTCGAGCACGTATTCAAAACTCATGCAGTGGTTCGCCTCTTCCCACATCTGCTTGGCAAGATACAGGTGGCACTCGGCCGCATTGACGTAGGGATAGACGCCAAAGGCCAGCGCCTTGTTGACCAGCAGCTCGTTCGGGTTAAAGTAGCTCATCAGGAATTCCAGCGCGTGGCGCTCCTCGTCGCTCATCTTTTTCCAGTCGGCGAGGTCCTGACCTAGCTGGATTTCGTTCGGAAACCAGGTGTTCGCTACGGCCTGCTCGTACAGGTCATAGGCCCACTTATAGTTAATCGGTTTAAGAAGTAATCCGTCTTGTATACCTGTTCCAAGAATGCCTGCCATGGTAATGCCTTAGTCCTTTCGTTATTAACGCCTTTAGAAGGTTCATCTTCTATTGGCACCCTTCACACATTGTTAAGTCGGCTGGGTCAAGCGGGGCGGCGACGGTGCCCTTTTGTGCCGCCTCTTCGTTTGCCTGCTCCTGTGCGTTCTGCATCGCCTTTTCGATCGCCTCAAGCTTCTCCTCGAGTGTCATGTCGTCGTTGATGATTGTGCTAGCGTTCATACCCATTTTTTTATCCCCCTATTTTTACGCTGCTTGCTTTGCTTTCGCGAATCCAAATCCTGCCCGGCGCGGACCAGTCCCTGTTTCGGCCTTATTCACCTTGACAGTACTTTGCTCAGCCTGGTGGCGCGGTTTGACGTGCAGATAGTATGTCGTCTTCAGGCCTTTCTTCCAGGCGGCGCTGTAGATATCGACGTATTCGTCAATGTCGCGAGTCTCCAGGTACATGTTGCGGCTGATTGCCTGGTCAATCCACTTCTGGGCGCGGGCGGCTACTTCGATAAAGGAGTAGGGACTCAGCTGGAAGCTCGTCTTGTAGACTTCTTTGATGTGCTTTGGAATCGCCTCGATCTGCTGGACGTCGCCCTGCAGGCGCAAAACGTCTTCCTTCACGTCGTCCCAGATGCCAAGCGCTTTTAGGTCGTTTACCAGATTGATGTTTACTTCCAGGAACTTGCCGCTTAGGGTCGCGCGGGAGAAAATCTGGGCGAACTGCGGGTCAAGTCCCGGGGTCGTACCGGCGATGTGGGCGATATTTGCGGTCGGTGCGATCGCCATAAGCGTCGCGTTTCGCATTCCCTTTTTCACCTTTTTACGAAGCGTGTCCCAGTCAAGCCGCATCTTGCGGTTAACGTCAACCTTTACCTTACGGTCGGTCGCCAACTGGTCGAGCGTGTCGATCGGCAAGATGCCTTTGCTCCAGCCACTTCCCTTGAAGGTCGGGTATGATCCCTTCGTCTTTGCCAGTTCAGCCGACTCGTCAATGGCATGGTAACTGATGAATTCTGAAAGTTGGTCGACCAGATCGTAGGCTGCTTCTGACTCGTAGCTGTGGCCCAGCTTCTCAATCACATCGGTAAAGCCCATGAATCCAAGGCCGAGCGCACGGTTTTGCAGGTTAGAGTTCATTGCCTCCGGCACCGGCGTGTTCGTGATATCACACAGGTTATCAAGCTGGCGGATCGCACTCCTGGTACTGGCGGCCAGGCGGTCCCAGTCCCACGTCTTGTCTTCGTTCAGGTGCATGGACAGGTTGATGCTGACCAAGTTACAAACCGAGGTATTGTCTTTGTCCTGCGGCAGGGTAATTTCTGTACACAAGTTCGAAGTGTGGATGGTGCTGGTGTTATTGTTCAGTGCGCGGACGTTGATCGTGTCCTTCCAGGTCAGCCACGGGTGGCTGGTCGCCTGTAGGGTGATCAGAATTTGGCGGAACTGCTGACGGGCCGGGATTTTTTTGAATTCGCGCATGCCGCCCTTTTCAGCCAATTTGATGTATTCTGCGTAGCGCCTACTAAATTCCTCGCCGTAGAGTTCGGTAAGATCAGGCGTTTCAGCGGGATCAAACATATACCAATCCTGGTCTTTGGTAACACGCTTCATGAATTCGTCGCTCATGTAAACGGCCGTGTTCGCGATGCGGGTACGCATGTAGGGGTCGCCTGAGTTCTGCTTGAGGTCAAGGAATTCTGGGAAGTTAAGGTGCCAGTTCTCCATGTAAATAGCGGCTGCGCCCATCTTTTTGCCCTTGCGGCTGACGGCAAAGAGAGCCGTATCGATCATCTTCATGAACGGAATCGGACCAGTTGAGAAAGTATTAGTCGTCTTGACCGGGCTCCCCGCCGAGCGAAGCTTACTCAGGGTAATACCGATACCGCCGGTCCCCTTCGCGATCCACATGACATCGCGCACGCCTTTAGCGATCGACTCCATGTCGTCCTGGACTTCAAGCAAGAAACAATTCGAGAGTTGAGGAAACGCACCGCCGGCGTTGACGCGGGTAGAACCACCCGGGACGTATTCCAGCTTGCTCATATGCTCATAAAAGTCCAATGCGGCTTCGGTGGGGTTCTCCTCGTTAAAACTAAGGCCCATCGCGATACGCATGTGTGTAAACTGTGGGACCTCAATCGGATCGCCGCCGGTACGGCGAAGGGCGTACCGGTTGTTATTTGTTACGACACCAAGGTATTTACTTAGTTGGTCGCGGCTTGGTTCGAGTGCTTTGGCGAGCTTCTTCAGATTAAAGACCTTGCCGTTCATGCGCGAGTCCAGCAAACCTTCAGCAACCTTTTCTCGAATAAATTCCGGGAACTTCTCCTCGTGGAGCTTTTTTAGATCCTCGTCAGTCTCGTAGTCGCCAAGGATGTTCTTATAAGTATTCTTAAGAAGCAGGCGGGCCGCGATCTTATCGAAGTCAGGGTCATCCTTTACGTTTTGAAGCGCAGTATGAATCACTGCTTCGTCGAGTTGTTGTGTTGTGATGCCGTCAAATAAAGTCAGCTGCAGTTCGGCTGCGACCTGCACGACCTTGCTGATTTGGTCCGGCAAGCCCTCACTTGCCTTCACGAGCGCCAAGTTGATCTTGTTGGCGTCAAATGGTTCGCGGGTGCCGTCGCGTTTTACCACGTGAATTTCGCTCATTTTTATCCCCTATGCTACATTTGTTATTTTTCTACCCTCACATTTCCCCGTCTCTCTAGGGGTGCAAGAAAAGTACCGTATGTAGCGGTGCGAAATACCCTCCTTGCAGAATGTGTGTTTTTATTGAACTACTACATATGTAGTGTCTAGATACGATAATAGACCCTATATGTGTGGTTTTCAAGCATTTTGACATGGTTTTTATTACCACAAGCCCATTAACACTTTATAGCGTGGTGTTTGTTATTTACAACGCTATATATAGCGCCTAGTCGATATTCTTAGCCTGAGCGGCCGACCAGGCCGGGGTGGCTGAAAAAAGCAGTTTGTACTCGCCCTCTAAGGCGTACTTTTCACCCTTTTTAATAAGCGCCTGGTCTCCTTGATCTAATGGCATAACACCTTCCTCGGACAGCAACCGTCCCTCCCCTTCTATGACATAAACGATCGAGTTACAAACCACATTCATCGCCCAGCCCTTAGCCGGATAACGCCCCGCAAGTTCGATGACCGCGCTGTCGAGCTCGGCCGTGGGCAGCTGATACTCGTATGCGACGCAGCCAGGAGTGTTCTCGTGCCGACGGGCTTCCTTCTTTTTGCGTACCTGCATCTTACCGTGTCCGCTCCTGCATAAACGCCAGCATGGCCGTTAGTGCATTCTGTCCATCCTGAGTATCCAAATTGAATTGGTATTCGTGCGGCAGCGATGGCTGATGGTCGGCCGGGTAAAACAAACGAGCAACCGGGACACCGAGAGTACCGAGCTCATCCGCAAACGGCTTGGACTGGGCCTCGGTCAAGGGGTCGCCATTTCCACCGGTGATATAAGTCGCGGGGAAATCTTTTGTTACATGGTAGTACGGTGACATTTGACGAATCACCGGATCATTGAAGTCGTGCGTGCCGGCGTATGCCCAGACTGCCACGTCATCGCCCCAGCCGACGATTTTTGGCAATGTCGGGTCAGGGTGAACAAGCCCCGCCATCTTATAAATGCCGCAATTCAACACTACCCCTTTTAACTGGCTGGGCGCAAGTGAAGGCTCTACGCCCACCTCTTTTGCGTATGCCGGGTTTGTGATCAACGCCGCCAGCTGGGCGGAGTATTGGGCTCCGGCTGAGTCCCCCGCCAACATGATCCTAGTCGGATCAACACGAAACCTCTCTGCATTGTCGATAATATATTTATGTGCCTGATTCAACTGATGGATCTGGGCTGGATACGCCCTTTCGGGGGCAAGCGTGTAGTCCAGCGAAATCACCGTATATCCCTTGCTCGCGATTACTCTGTAGTATGGCTCCGCATTTGTCTTGTCACCGGATAACCACGCACCCCCGTGCGTCCATATTAGCGTCGGCAACCGTCCGTTCGGGGCGGTTTGTTCCGGGTAATAAACGTCGAGTCGCGTATCCGACCCTTCGGCATAGTGCTGATCAGCCAGTTTGGCCACACCGGCTGGACTGTGTTTTTCCAGCGCTTGTTTAACCTTGGCGCTATTATCGTCAAACACTTTGCGAATGATCATCGCGCCCGGCCAGGGACTGACACGAAACGCCAATGCTACGATCAGCACCACTCCAACAATACTGCCGACTGACCATAAAAAGCCTTTCCGTTTATAGAAAGGCCTTTTCTTTTTTTGAGAACTTTTTTTATTCGCCGCCCTTTTATCTACCATACCTTCAGTTTATTCGCAGCGGATAAGCCTGGCAAGCAAATCCCGTCTGGCTTGTTGCCTGACGGCTATAAATGTGGGTCGCCCCATGCCTGCTTGAGGGCCTCAAAATGCTGTGGCCGCTTACGGGCAATGTAGGCCACTATTTTTCCACGGACCCCCTCGTTCGAAAGCCCATAGCTCGCCGCAATCTTTTCTATTTTTCTCTCCGCCGCCTTAGTGTACTCTTCACTCTCGGCCATTAGTTCAATTTCCGCGACTTCATACTCAAAATCATCGAATTCGGCTTTGTCCAAGTCAAGATTAAACTCACCGAGCGTATATTTTGTACGTGTCGTTTTACAGACACAAAAGGGATTGTATCCTGCCTTCTTTAGTACAGCCTCGAGCGGACTACTGTCATCAAGCCCGAGTGTCCTACAGATCTCCGCATCATTTTCGAGCTCGTTATATATAAATACGCCGCTGTCATTATCGCCAATCGGCAGCTTGAGTTCAAACCGGCTGTTCCGTTTCCGGAGCCACTTGTCGCCACGGGTCAGGTCGTAGGTTGCATTATCATAATAAACGTCGGTTATCTCTTTTTTACCGACTAACGTAGCGTCTGCAATAAGTCGCGCAGACTGCTCTGAAGTAAGTATGAATTTCTTTTCAACTTCGATCATTGTAAAACCTGGCGGAGAGACAGGGATTCGAACCCTGGGTACCATTGCTGGCACACACGCGTTCCAGGCGTGCCAATTCAACCACTCTTGCACCTCTCCGTTCAATCACATTTTATCAGATGCAGGTATAGTTCCCAATCATGATATTCAAACTCAGAAATGACTTAAGCCCCCAGCGTGCGGGATAGCCTAAGCCATGCCCGCCCACTAGGGGCTGCAAGGAACTTCCTTCGGGTCAAACGCTTCCGAGTCGAACTCGGCCTCCTTGCCGAAGCCCGTCAGAGCCAGTGTGTAGCAGCGCCCCTTCTGGAGGAACGCGGCCTCGCGATTGGCCACTGCGATGGCGTACCCCGTGTCGTCCCAGTTGGAGAAGTCGTCACAGGTGTTGCACGGCCACATGAAGCGGATCCGCACGGAGTCTCCTCTCTCGAAGAGCCCGGCGTCACCCTTCACGTCCACGGTGACGTAGGGGTCGGCCACATCGATGGCCCCGTAGGAGAACGGGTCCGTCACCTGCACGGTCACTTCCGTGTCCGTGATGGCGGTGATTACCCGGTTGACGGCGAGGGTCCCGAGGGTCCCAAACACGCCAGCACAAACGAGAACGATGGCCACCCGGGTCATCAACTGACGCGGGGTCAAACCCTTAAACATAAAAGTCCTTATAGCCTGAGGAAGCAGGCTCCACTTACGGCAGCATAGCTGATCGTTGTAAAATTATAACATTTTATTAAACTTAAGTCAATATTACTTTTGCCCTCGTAAGAATCAGTTGTATTAATTACGCCTCTGTCTCGGTTGCTTTTGACAAAGTGCCGTAACTATAATGGAACTAATGGCAAAAAAAGAAACAACCTCACCCGTCATCCAACTTCGCGGCCTGAAAAAGCGCTATGGCATCGGCGATGCCGAACATTACGCACTCGACGGGGTGGATTTGACGATTGAAAAAGGTGAGTTTATCGCCATCATGGGACCGAGCGGATGCGGCAAGACGACGCTTCTTAATATCCTCGGCTTACTAGATAGCTCGAATGATGGCGAATACAAACTGGATGGTACGCCGGTTGATAATCTTTCCGATGTCCGCCATGCCCGTATCCGCAGCCAGCAGATTGGCATGGTGTTCCAGAGTTTTAACCTTGTCGACCGCTTGAATGTCATTGAAAACGTCGCTCTTCCACTTACCTACAAGGGTATCCCCCGCTTGAAGCGCCTAAAGCTGGCAAGCGACATGCTAAAGAACTTCCATCTGTCAGAGCGTGAATACTATATGCCATGGCAGCTTTCTGGCGGTCAAATGCAGCGGGTTGCTATCGCCCGGGCCCTTGTTAATAATCCTTCAATTGTTCTAGCTGACGAACCAACTGGCAATCTGGATAGTCGCTCCAGCCACGTGATCATGCGTGAACTTTCTGATATCCACCAGCGCGGCAATACGATTATCATGGTCACTCATAACCCTGCCCTTACCACCTACGCCAGCCGGGTGATCCACATGCTGGATGGGCAGATCGCCAGCGATACCAAAATGACGGTTGTCCCGGACAAGGCGGTCGTCGAGAAAGTTCCTTTAAGTGCTCGGAACGCGAAACAGACAGCCACACCTGAAAAGACGGTCAAAAAACCAACCAAAAAACGCTCTCCCAAAAAGACAAAGGAGAAGAAAAAATGATCCGTCCTCTCCTGTTTGAACACATCCAGACGGCCCGTCATTCGCTGAAAAATACGCGGATGAGGACCCTTCTTACTGTCATCGGCGTGGCGATCGGTGTAGCCAGTATTACTACCATTCTGTCCCTTAGCAGCGGCATTACCAGTATCATCAGCCGCCAAGTCGATTCCCTGGGCGGCAATATCGCTGTCATCCGGCCCAGCACCACCGAAAGCAGCAATCTCCTCCAGACCCTCTCGCCCCAATCATATGTCGCGAGTACAATAACCGAGGATGATTTTATTGATATCGAGGCGTTGGACGATGTTCAGGCCGCCGCTCCCATCATGATCGTAAATAGCAGTATCAAAGCCAACAATACGACGGCAAAAGACAGTACGCTGGTTGCTTCGACGCCGTCCCTCGAGTCCATCGCCGGTCTGCCCATCCGCGACGGCCAGTTTATCGATAGTGTCACCAACCGAGATACAGCCGTCCTTGGCAGTCAGCTGTCTGTTGACCTGTTTGGCACAGAGCAGTCGATTGGCCGAAAGTTCAGCGCCCGCGGCCAGACATTCACCGTCATCGGGGTATTAAAACGGATCAACAATCCGATCAACTTTAATAATGTCGATTTTGACCATGCCGCGATTATCAGCTTGGAGAGCGGCAAGAGCTTTCATCAGGGTATCGCTCAGATTCAACAGATCAACATCCAGGCCGAATCGACCGCCAAACTTCCCGAAATGATGCGTTCAGTCGAGCAGTCTTTGCAAAAAAATCACCTCGGCGAGCACGATTTCACGATCCTCTCCGGTCAGGACATTGCCCGTCCAAGCAGCCGGTTGTTTCACGCAGTGACGATTGTCATGACGACCATTGCTGCCGTCTCACTTGTGGTAGGCGGCATCGGGATCATGAACATCATGCTGGTTGGCGTCGCGGAACGAACCCGCGAAATCGGGCTGCGAAAGGCAGTTGGGGCCAGTAACCGTAATATTGTCTGGCAATTCATGACCGAAGCCTTAATTATTAGTATCATCGGCGGCATTCTCGGCTACTTTGGAGGGTATTTACTCGCCTTCGCCATCAGCACGTTGTTGCCCTTCGATCCGGCGGTTTCATGGGAGATTCTGGCAATTTCACTTGGGACATCATTAGGCGTCGGTGTCATTTTCGGCATCTACCCCGCCCTTCGAGCAGCCAAAAAAGACCCTATCGAGTCACTGCGTTTTTACCGGTAACTACACGTTCACGGGTTTTGCGGGTGGCGACGAGAGGGGTAGCACCCGACAATATTTTCACTAGTGAAAAATTCAGGGGCGAACTCGTCGACAGGACCCGCACATATCGTCTTAAACGCCCTCATGACGAACCGGTGAGGTAAAGCTCGTCGGGTCGTCCTTTAACTCGACTTTTAACTTTTCGACAAGAGCAACAGGCGTCGGATCAACGCCATTCAAGATCGCCACGTAAGTACTGACAAAATCTGCCAAAATACAGCCCCAAAGCGCCTGGGCGATTGGCCGGGCACCTTCCATCGTAATCGTATGGGCCTTAGGGCGCATACCACTTAATAATCGGTCGCTGATCTCCATACGCTTCAGGACGCGTGGTGGCTCGAAGCTGCTGACGAGGTCAAAAATAACAAACGGCTTTTCAACCGGATGAGACGACCAGCCGATAAACTCATTATGGTTAAATTCCGGATATTCGCCGAAAAAGGCGACGTTTTTCGCATTTTCGTTCCAGCTGATCTTCCATTTGTACGCAATCGGCGCCATTAACGGGCCGGCGTAGAACACCGGTGTCTTGCCGACGGCAAGCAGGGCTAGTTGCTTGGCGTAGTTTTTATCTACCGTCACGTCGGGCGTCCAGGCTTTTGTTTGCTCTTCCAGCCACGCGCTTTGCTCGGCAATTTCCGCAAAACGCTCGTACCGCATCACGCCAAAGTGAGCCAGGATTGCCGTCAGGGCGCGTAAATTACAGATCATCGACATCCGTTGGGGGAGTCCGGGCGGAAGCAGAACATGCGCGATCGAATCTTTTTTCGCCTGGTCAAACAATGCCCCGCCAGCGGCCACAATCGCCAGTTGTGCGTTTTTTACCTTCGCCTGCCCCAGGGCAGTGAGGGTTTCCTCCGTATTGCCGGAGTAGCTACTGGCTATTACCAGGGTGTTAAAGTCGACATATTCGGGAAGGTCGTAGTTTTTCACTACCTCGAACGAAATGGATAATTCATCGCTGAACAGTGTTTTCAATAGTCCCGCAGCCAGGGCCGAACCCCCCATGCCGGCCACGACAACCTTTGTAATATCGCGGCCGTCATTATCGGGACTTTCAACCTTAACGGGAAACTGCGCCTGTTCGTACTGCATCGCCGCCACGCCAAGCGCATTCAGCGGATCGCGCTGTTTCAATACATTGTTATCGTCTAACATTCAACCCTCCCGTAAACGTATGCAGTTTAACACTCTCTATATGTATAATACTCCATTTGACCTCGCACAGCGCGACAAGTTCAACTTCTTTACTCATTTCCCTCTATTGTGATACAGTATTTAGTAACGAAGCATAAGTACTAATATTAGGGGTGGGCATGGATATTCAACCGCAGAATCAGCAACCAATCAGCGACGATCAGGAACTGGCAAAAGTACTCGCCGGCGTCAATCAGCAGGCCGACGAAGCAGCCGACACAACGCCAGCCGAGGACACAGCCACTACCCCTCCTGTCGAGACATCTGAAGAGCCTGTGGTCTTGCCAGAGCCGGCAGCTCCCGTAGCGGAGCCCGAGCTTCCTGCAATGCCAGCGGCCCCTGCTCCAACAGTGTCAGCCGCGCCCGCCGTCAGTGGCGATCTTGAATCGATCAAACGCGACGCACTTACCGAGCTTCGTCCGCTCGTTGATAAGCTTGAAGTCTCGCCTGAGGAGAAGTTTGATACGTATCTTTTGCTTCTTCGTTCTACTGACGATCAGGCTTTGATCGCGCCAGCCCACGAAGCAGCAAAAAACATCCCCGACGAAACCCGCCGCGCCCAGGCGCTTCTCGATATCATCAAAGAAATCGACTACCTTTCTGGCGGCGGTCAGCAACCGTCAGCATAGCATTTGTGCAATACCCCTAAATGCGAAGCACCCCGCACCGTAGTCGCACGATGCGGGGTCTTCAGACTTGAGGGACGAGGCTAGCTGGAGCGCATGTTGGCTCCCAGCTCGACCTCCACGGCGTCCTTGAGGGTGATGATCATCACCCACTTGGCGGTGGCGCCGGCGGTGCGGCGGCAGGGCTCCAGGCGCAGCTTCCACTTCTTGCGGTTGATGTCGTCGATGCGGTACGCGACGTCCTTGTACATGACGACCTTGCCGATGCGGAGCGCCGGGTTGGAGCGCAGGGCGTCGCGCGACTGCTTGGCCACCTCAGCGTCGAGGAGCTTGCTCATCTCCCCCTTGGTGATGGTGGTCGGGTCGAACTCGATGCCCAGGTTGATGGCGAACTGGACCTGCGCCTCGGACGGCGGCTGGTCGTTGCGCGCCTTGGTGATCAGGGCGCTGAGCCTCCCGGCGGTGGTGGTGCTGTCGAACTCGATGCCCAGGTCCTTCGCGAACTTGATCTGCGCGTCGGACGGGGTACCGTCGTAATCCATGGTGCAAGCCTCTCTCGAGTCTGGTCCTAGGGGAATCCTAGATTTTAACATTTTTATTATTAAATGTCAATATATTATGCGTCGCTT
>JALRBM010000103.1 GCA_023257755.1 Candidatus Saccharimonadia bacterium
CATGCTCATTACGCCCGGCGCGATCGCGCATCTTCTGACCGATCGGTTTGACCGCATGCTGGGAATTGCGGTGGGTGCCAGCATGCTTTCCTGTGTGGCAGGTGCGTATGCCAGCTTTTATTTTGATGTTTCAACGGGTGGGGCGATGGTATTGGTGCTCGGCGTGATCTTCCTGGTAACACTTTTGTTCGCCCCGAAATATGGGATTATTAGGTTTAAGGCTTCCAAAATTTCGTAGAGTATGCACGGTTGATAGGCCTAGAACATAGGCGGTATAATTGATACTGCACTATTAACGAAACGTGAGGAGGACGCCTATGGCAATCGACGCACCGTTACTAGCAAATAAATTGGAATCGAGTAGCGACATGCAAGCCGAAGCGCAGTTCCGGGAAGCCCCGTGGGATGCGAAGCGGCTTATTTTAAAATTACAGCTGACCAAGCAGCTGATCGAAAACCAAAGAAAAGGTATCGATACAAGCTTGATTGTGTATGATGAGACGGACAAGAAGCAAATTTACTCGCACAACACGGATTACAAGCACTGGGCAGCCAGTCTTAGTAAGTTATTTGTGACGCAGCTCCTGCTTGAAGATTTGAGAGCCGGTAAGACGACGCTGGATACAGTGGTGTCCTGGGACGCCAGCGACCGTCGTGCCGGAGCGGGGGAGTTTGATAGCGATACCTCCGCAACAAGCGCCACGGTACGTTCGGTATTGTTTGACATGCTGAATCGGTCTGGTAATACGGCGGTGAGGGTGATCGTGAATAAAGTGCTGGGAGGAGCGGCCGCAGTTAACGCCCGCTACGAAAAGGACTACCCGGAGCTGAAAGTCACACGGCTACAACCGGTCGACGAGAATCGCTTTTTGCTGGGATATACCACGCCGGCCGAGGTCGATTTTATCCTCAAGAAGCTATATGTAAAGTCTGATCTTTATTCGTTTGCTGTTCGCGATGCGCTGGCGACAAACATTTTTAATGATTACGGACCTCGCAGTCAGGTCAAGGACCCGGACACGATTACGGTGATCGACAAACAAGGCCAGCTGAATGATCCGGAAGGGAATAACCGACACGATGTTGGAACGATCGAGAACAGCAAGAACGGCCACGTCCTTCGGTATGTGCTGATGACTACTAATTACGAACAGCCCGCCGGGAAGGTAACGGATAAGGCAACCCGTTCTTTGCAGGATTTCGGGAAGGATATGCTGCGCTACCAGGGCGATCGCATGCCGAAACCGTCCGAGCAGCCGCGCACCTTCCAACAGGGCGCGCCAGCTCCTGAAAACGGCCGGGTTATTTACTAGCTTACATAGCCTAACATGGCCAAACCCCGCGTCCTGGGACGCGGGGAGGCGGTGTTCTCGTGCCGACGACTGCCACCTGAGAGCTACTCGCTGACGAGCAGCTCGATGAAGCCATCCGTCGTGCCGTAGAAGGCGACCCGCACTCGCACGAGGCGTGAACCGTTGGCGATCACGCCCTCGAACTCCAGACGGTCGTCCGTGTTTACGGTCACGGAGCCCACGCAGACATCCCGCCGTTCCTGCCATGAGCTGATTGCCGGCATGACGAGTTTGACCTGGATGACAGCTTGCCGGGTGGCAAGCATGGTTGCTCTGGCCGCATCGGCGTGCGGCCGATCGGCGATGGCATACTGGGTTCCTGGTGTCAGCTTTGTGTAGCGTGAACGCTCCAGGACCGGCGAGGGTCTCTCCACCACTTACATTCATCCTCTCGGGGGTAATGAGGGACTGAAGGCGCAAAGAACACGCGCCTGTTCCGAAGAACTATTTTCTATTTTCCTCCCAACCCCAGTAATGTCAAGGGAGGGCTAGAGTAGGCGTTCCAGGGCGAGTTCGAAGGCTGCCTGACGAAGGCTGATCTTCTTTTCTAAGGAGCGGGCAATCGTTTCCTTTGTCGCTTTTTCAAGCAGATCGTTCAGCTTTGCGTTTACTTCTTCTTCGGTCCAGTGTTCGCCTGCCAGGTTTTGCTGCCATTCCAGGCATGATACGATCACGCCGCCGGCGTTAGCCAGGATATCAGGCAAGACAACGATGCCTTTGGTGTCCAACGTTTCTTCGGCAGCACTACTGGTCGGGCCATTGGCAAGCTCAACGATAATAGAGGCCTTGACCTGATCGACATTCGATTCGACGACCGAATCCTCAAGCGCGGCAAGAACCAGGATATCAGCCTTGACGCCGATAATGTCATCGCGGGGGAGCGGTTCGATACCGACGAGATCAGTTAATTCTTCTGGACGTGGCGTGCCCCCGGTCGTTACCTCGGCCTTTTCAACATCAATGCCTTCCGGGTTGACCCAAGCGCCTTTGCTGTTGTTGACGGCGATCAATTTTAAGTTAGGATATGCTTTCAAAACCTGGGCAAAATAGTAGCCGACGTTGCCAAAGCCTTGCATGGCTACGGTTAGCGGCTTATCGATCAGACCCTGAGATTTCAGGTATTCGACCAAGGTAATAACGCCGCCTCGGCCAGTAGCGGCCGCCCGACCCTCCGACCCGCCGTTTGTCATGGACTTGCCGGTAAAGCTGCCTTTGTCGGCTTTACCAACGGTCTTTTCAAACTCGTCGACCATCCAGTCGATGATCTCGGCGTTGGTGTTGACGTCGGGAGCAGGGATGTCCTTGTCGGATCCGATGTGGGGTGCAAGGTGCTGGGCGTAGCGGCGAGCGAGTTCCTCGACTTCGGCGGGAGAAAGCTCGCGCGGATCGACGGCAACACCACCCTTGCCACCACCTAACGGAAGGCCGACCGCAGCGGTTTTAAAGCTCATAAGGGTGGCGAGCGCTCGAACTTCGTCGATGTTAACTCCTGGGTGGAAGCGGATTCCTCCCTTGTATGGTCCCAGCTTGCTGTTGTGCTGGACGCGGTAGGCGGGATAGCTCTTTCCGGCTACCTCGATTTCAAAAATATGTTCAGCTTCGGCTTCTAGGATGGCCTCGATCGTTTTTTCGTCGTGACCAAGACGCCTGGCGGCTTCGCGGATATGTGTTTGGGCGGTTGCTAACATTGACTTGCTCATATAAGTAGTATGCGCTGTTCAAAATTATTTGGATAGTGTTAAATAGACATGATGTACACACAACATATGTAGCGTAGAATAGACAACAAATGACGCTACATATAGCGTTATAGGAGGAAAATATGGTAGAATGGAATCCCATGGAGATTAGAGAAACCATGGGCAAAAAACAGAAATACATATTCGTAACTGGGGGTGTACTCTCGGGGGTAGGAAAGGGCATCACTGCGGCGAGTATTGGTGCTGTACTCAGGGCCAAAGGTGCTGCCATTTCAATTCAAAAGTGCGACCCGTATCTCAATGTGGATGCGGGCCTTTTGAATCCAGTGGAGCATGGTGAGTGCTTTGTTACAAAAGACGGTGCCGAAACGGATCTTGACCTAGGACACTACGAGCGTTTTTTGGATTTGGAGCTGACGCAAAAATCAGCGACGTTATCTGGCAGATTATTAAGTGAACTGATCGCAGACGAGCGGGCGGGGAAGTTCGGCGGCAAGACTGTCCAGCTGGTTCCCCACCTGACCCAGGCGATCCAGCGGGCGATCTTTGAGGCTGGCAAGGAAAGTGATATTCATATCGTTGAGATCGGGGGAACGGTCGGTGACTACGAAGGCCTGAGTTTTGTCGAGGCGATTCGCGAGTTTGCCCAAAGAGTCGGGCGCGAAAAATGTTTTTTCATCCATGTCGTTTATGTCCCATTCCTCGGGACAAGCAAAGAGTTTAAGACGAAGCCAGCGCAAAATGCGCTGGGCGACCTCCGCGGGTTTGGTATCGTACCCGACAGCGTCGTCGTGCGGACCGATTTGCCGGCGCCGGATAGCGTCGCGGCAAAAATCAGCCTGTTTGGCGGCATTCCCGAAGAAAATGTCCTGATGCTACCAAATGCCGATACTGTTTACCGCGTTCCTCTGACGATTGCCGAGAGCGGCTTGCACAGTGCGCTCACCGCGTTTTCCGGGTTTGAGAACAGTCCTGACCTGACTGGCTGGCAGCGACTGGTTGACGCCCAGTCATCCATACCCGAAACAACCGTCACGGTCGGACTGGTGGCGAAATACATCGATAACGAGGATACCTATTTATCTGTTACGGAAGCGCTGAAGGCTGCTGCATGGGAAGAGGGAGTAGGATTGGATGTTAAGTGGATAAATGCGGAAACGGCCTCGGATGAAGAATTTAAAACGGTCGACGCACTGCTGGTTCCCGGAGGCTTTGGTGAACGCGGTGTCGAAGGAAAAATAAAGGCGGCAGAGTACGCGTTTACTCATGACGTGCCGTACCTGGGCATCTGTCTGGGGTTGCAGGTCGCCGTCGTGGCCGCCGCGCGGCGGGCAGGCATGGTTGACGCCCACAGTGGTGAATTCAGCGACACCAAGAGCAATGTCGTTTATTTGATGAACGGCCAGGAGGGCAAAGAGTCGACGGGAGGAACGCTTCGGCTGGGGAATTATCCGGCCGAACTTGAGGAAAACACTCTTGCAGCAGCGCTTTACGGCTCTCAAAAGATAGTCGAGCGCCATCGTCACCGCTACGAAGTGAACCAAAAGTTTGCTCAGGAAATTAAAGAGGGCGGACTAGCGATTAGCGGTACTTCACCAGATGGTAAGCTGGTTGAATTCATTGAGGCACCTAAAAAAACATACTATATCGCAACCCAGGCTCATCCCGAGTTTCGCAGCCGCCCTAATCGCCCACATCCACTTTTTAAAGGCTTAATTAAAGCGGCTCTTAAAACGCTAGATGTCAGCTAGGTGCTGTTTTTGGGAAAGCTTTAATGCCGTCATTCCGGCTTGCTGGACAAGTTCTCTGTCGGTTGTATGAATGGCGATTTCCGCCGTTCCTAACATAACCCCGGCACTAATATAGTTATGGCTGCCTGCATCGGCAGAGGTTTCGCTCGCGATGATTTTGGCGTGCAGAAACGGCAGAGATGGGTCAATTTCACCTCGGAAGAGTTCAGGAGGCATGGTCAGGCGCTCTTTTCTACGGTAAACATCCATAACACTGCCGCCCAGTCTTTTTTGAGACGGGCTATTGTAGAGTGCAAACGCGTTAACGCCGCGTCGGACTGCTCACCGCCGCCACCGTCGCGCTCTGGCCGGTGGCGCGTGCGCGCGAGGTGCCGGCGGCCGCGCTCTTTCGCGATACCGTGCAGCCGATGACGGCGCGCCCCAGGCGCGCTTATGTTCTGGCCGCCATCGGCGGGGTGGTGCTGTTGGCGGCGTTGACGATGGCCGCTTCCGCCGACCGCTGGTTCGCCGGCTGGTTCGTCGCCGGCGCGCTGGTGACGCTCGGCCTGCTCTATGCCGGCGCGCGGCTGGTCATGCGGCTGGCGCGAAACCATCGCTTCCGGACCGGGTCGTCGCTC
>JALRBM010000114.1 GCA_023257755.1 Candidatus Saccharimonadia bacterium
GTTGCATTCATTGCCGAGCTGTCTCCAAACCTCGTCGTCATTAACGAGAATGACAATTACCATCACGCTGTCGGTATAAAAGAGCATGGAGATGAAAAGAAGGTCAAAGGCCACGTCGACGAGATCGTCAAGACGATCAAAAAACACGGCGAGCCTCTCGATATTGAGTCTCTCCACGGCAAACTTACTCACGAAAATCCATCCCAGGTACGCGCACTTGCCAGTATTAGCAAGCATCTTGCTAACCTTAAGGACAACTGGGGGCTGATTAAGTGGCCGACCGTCAACCCAAAGAACATCCGCGATAAAATCTACGTCATCCTGGCTGAAAACGGCAAGCCGATGCACTTTTCTGATATTGCTAAAGCAATCAAGGGCAGCGACTTCAAACGAAAAGACGTCACCACCCAGGCGATTCATAACGAGCTCATCAAGGACAAGCGTTTCGTTCTGATTGGCCGCGGGATTTATGCGCTCGACAACTGGGGCTTCTCGCGCGGAACGGTCGCCGATATTATCACCGATGTTCTCAAAAAGGCAGAAGGGCCGCTGCACCGCGATGAAATCGTCAAGCGCGTCCTAAAGAGCCGCCAGGTCAAAGAGACAACCATTCTCTTGAACCTCCAAAGCAAGTCTCAATTCAAGCGTGTCGCCAAAGCGACCTACACGTTTGACGAAACAAAATAAGCCAGCTTGCAATGCACACCCAGAGGTGGGACAATAGACTGTAGTTATGGACGTTCTTGTATGGACTATTGACTTATTGCTACAATGGTACGTTTGGCTGCCCATTGTGCTTATCTTGGCGTTCCTGACAATGCGCAACTACCGCCGTATTGACGCCGTCAAATCCATCGAGAGCACCTTGCTGATTCTTGAGATTCCAAAGACTAACGACAAGTCTGAGCTTGCAGCCGAACAGCTGTTTGCCAGCCTTCACGGGATTTTGCGCGACAAGAACGAACTTCGCCAGACAGGCGGAATCCAGGAGCATTTAAGCTTCGAGATTGCCTCTGTTAACGGTCAGATCCGTTTTTACGTCTGGGTGCCGAAGGCGCTGCAAAGCTTCGTCGAGGGCCAGATCTATTCGCAGTACCCGACGGTGCAAATTCACACCGCCGAGGAAGATTATGTGTCGCACGAACGGCGTCACAGTGTTATTTATACCTCCGAGATTACGCTGACTGGCAGTGAATTCCTGCCTATTAAGACGTTTCAGAGTTTTGAGGTTGACCCGCTGGCCGGTATTACCGGCACGCTTGCCAAGCTCGAATCCACCGGCGAGGAGCTATGGGTGCAGATTTTAGCACGTCCGATTCCGGACGAATGGCATAAAGCATCCGACAGCTGGATCAAGACCCTTAAAACCGGAAATCCTTTCGCCTTCCTGACAGGGGAAGGGTTTAATCTCAAATGGATCGGGGGATTATTTGAGGCCCTCTATAAACCGCCAGAGGGCGGCACCGGGGGAACGGCCACGCCAAAAGAACTGTCCGACCGCGATAAAACCCGCATCACCGAGGCAGAGAAGAAGGCAACCAAGCTGGGGTATCAGGTAAAGATCCGCCTTGCGTACCTAGGCGAAAGCACCACTAATGCCAAGCTTCGAATGCAGGCCATCGTGGGGACGTTCAAGCAGTTTAACAGCACCAACCTAAACGGCTTCGTCATGACAAAAACCAGCTTTAAAAAAGAAGATTTGGCCGCCTACCGCGCCCGTCTGTTCAATGACCGCGGCTATATCCTGAACATCGAGGAGCTTGCCTCCGTCTTCCACCTTCCGCACACCAACGTGGAAACACCGAACATTGTCTGGGCAAGCACTAAAACAGCCGAGCCACCGGCTAAACTGCCCATTATCACCGGCAACGATGCCATTGATGAAAACATCAGCGCCTTTGGCCTGACAAACTTCCGCGGCATCAATCATCAGTTCGGTATGCTGCGGTACGACCGCTCGCGTCACGTGTATATCATCGGCCAGACTGGTGCTGGTAAGTCGGGGCTGCTGGAGCTTTTTGCGTTGTCCGACATTTTTCATGGCCAAGGCTACGCCATTATCGACCCGCATGGCGACTTCGCCATCAATAATATGCGTTTCATCCCCGGCGGACGCCTGGAGGATGTGGTTTATTTTAACCCGGCAGATACGGCGTATCCGCTAGGTTTTAACCCGCTCGAGGTCACCGATCCCAACCAAAAGACGAATATCAGCTCGGAAGTCATTGGCGTACTGAAGCGTATGTTTGGCGACAGCTGGGGGCCACGTCTTGAGTATATTTTGCGTTACACCATCCTCGCCCTGCTTGACCGGCCAAGTACGACTATGCTCGACATTACCCGTATGTTGACAGATAAGAAATTCCGCAAAGAAACCCTTGGTTACTGTACCGATACCGTCGTGCTGCAGTTCTGGAATGTCGAGTTTAACAGTTGGACCGAAAAATTCCAGGCCGAGGCCATTGCCCCCGTCCTTAACAAGGTCGGTGCCTTCACGGCCAACCCTGTCATCCGTAATATCATCGGACAGCCAAAATCGACTTTTAATATCCGGCAGATCATGGACGACGGCAAGATCCTGATCGTCAACCTTTCCAAGGGGCTGATCGGCGAAGACAACGCCGCGATCCTAGGGTCGTTTATTGTTACCAAGGTGCAGCTGGCCGCTATGAGCCGCCAGGATATCCCCGACATCAAGGATCGTCGTCCGTTCTACCTGTACGTAGACGAGTTCCAAAACTTTGCAACTGACTCATTCGCCACAATCTTGTCCGAGGCCCGAAAGTATGGCCTTAACCTTACCGTCGCCAACCAGTACATTTCACAGATGAGCGACACCGTGCGCGACGCCGTGTTCGGTAACGTTGGGACCATGATTTCTTTCCGTGTCTCGGCGGACGACTCGCCGATCTTGGCCAAGCAGTTCGAGCCTCAGTTTGAACCTCAGGACCTCCTTCAGATGCATAATCGAAACTTTATCATCAACATGGTCATTAACGGGGAAAAGGCTCCTGCCTTCAGCGCCCGCACCCTTAGCCTGCCACCCGCGCAGATTGATAACACCGGGAGAATCATCGAACATACTCGGCTAAACTACAGCCGAAGCAGGGAAGAGGTAGAGCAGGAGATTTCAAACCTCATCCAGTCCACGGCTGCAAAACCTCAGCCCCAGCCGGCAACGCCTGCAGCCACCCCGGCTCCAGAACCTCAGCCAACCCCAGCCGCCCCAGTAATGCCCGAGGCAGGGAATACTCCTGTCCCGCACCCGATCCAGGAAGTGGTAGACGAAACACCTCAATCAGGCCCAGCAGTGGCGGTAAGTGAAGAAGCCTCCTCCACCGAGACATCTAAAAAGAAGAAACGGACCCGCCGCCGTAAGAAAAAAGCCTCCGCTTCAGAAACGGGCATTCTGCCTCCTGTGCAGGCACCCGCCGAGCTGCCAAAGCCCTCCGCTAACGAAGAGCATGAAATTCGCCTTCGCTAGACCATGCACAGCCCGGGTGATACAATATGTCTATGTTTACTCTATTTTCACACGCAGGACACTCACACGAGCTTGGTAGCGAACTAGAACACTGCATGCCTATTCTCGTCGGGGCAGGGATTATCATCGCGGCACTTGTTATCGTTATCATCATGCTCGTTTTGAACAAAGACACTCCTGAAAAGAAAAAGCCAACAAAATCCAAGAAGTAACGTCTTTCACAGCAAATAGCCGGATTGTCCGGCTATTTTAAAAATGGAACATAAATAGAACATTTATTTTGTAGCTATCGATTGAATATACCGACCGATACGTGACTTCAATAGTATATGATCGTCGGAAAAAGCGTGCCTGTAACATCGATGTGGCTATAGCTGGACATATGCAATACAAAAAGAGCTATATGCCAATAGGGCCTTTGAAGCGGAGAGTAGAAGGGAGAAACCCAAATAAAGTCCGTGAATAGTAAACCAAAAAGGTTATTTATATTCACAAATGTGGATATAGATTATGTGTCGCACAATATATCTTTTACGACATTAAATATTAGAAGATGGGATGGTTGCTAATACGTCCCATAATGAGGCTTTATAACACGGAAGCACCTCTGGGAGGGTACTGCCGTCTATCACCAGTTACATCTAATGCATTACTAATTACTATCCGTTGTAATAGCTCCTTTACCGTACTTGGCGTGCTGGAATTCATCCAGCTATATAGCGTATACTATTCCTCGCGTGTTAACTTTTCCACATTTTCTTGACGAGATCGTTTGACTTTTTAAATTTATGTTTCACTCATATGTTTTTTGACTTTTTGCCTGTTTGTATTTTTATATTTTTATTGCCCTGCTCCCTGCCTTGCCGTTATCCATTATTTGCTTTTTTATGATTTTTATATCACTATATACTTTTTTAATACATTCTTTTCAATCAATAAATAGAACAAAAATAGAACACTTGTTTGAAAAGGAGAGCACTGCCACTACTTATAAAACGCTTTGCCGCTTACCCGAACATCCAGATACTGCGGAGTAATCCCACGGCCGGTTAACCATCGTATGGAACGAGCCATATCTTCTACCTGCTCCCCTGCTCCGCGGTCTACCGAAAACTTGACAGGATACTGCACTCCCTCAAGTTTCAATTCCACCTGGCGCGTTGTGCCAGAGGGGATTATCACCTCCTGTGCTAAGTAACCCTGTCCTTTGGCAAGGCCTACGACACGCCCGACAAACCCAAGAAACCGGTTGCTCGCCACTGGGCCCGCTCCCGTAGGGACACCGCTATTATCGACAATCTGCACCTTGGGAGCATCGTAGTAATTACGGCCAAAAGCGGTCCCGGTGTTGTCTACATATTGCTGGGCACCATTGACGTTCCAGCCCGCTGTCGGCTCTCTGAGAGTAATGATAAACGATGATCTTCCAAATCCAGCAGCACCTTCTGTCGTAATGCCCGCCACTTCAGGGGCCTTCTCCTGGAGAAAACCGCTCAGCCGCTTTTCGTCGAGAGCAAACCGGAGCCGTTCAATAGGTTGTTTGCCTAGATACTCCTGGATTGTTTTTTCATATATCGGATCCAAAG
>JALRBM010000105.1 GCA_023257755.1 Candidatus Saccharimonadia bacterium
CAGCGAATGAGGAGCGTTTTTAAGTCGTAGGCACTGATATTTTTTTGGCGGAGCAGATCGCGGATGGCAAGGGCGGCATGGTTAATTGCCGGATGGGCCAGGCTTGTTCCATTTACGGGGATTTTGCCGTGTGTTCCCCGCCGAAAGAACGCAAGGTCCAGCTGGTCAGTATCATTATCCCACCACCAGCTAAACTCGATTTTATTTCGGTAGCCGTAGATCTGACCGTCGCTCCACACGGTGATCGGGTGGGGCAGGACAATGTCATGCAGTTCAAAAGCTTCCTCGATGAGGGCGGCTTTGTAGTGCTGCTCGGCGTCAAATGTCATAATTTGCCAGGGACTTGTTGAGAGGTAGCTTTCAGGGTCCTTGGGGGGGATTCGTTCCGGGCTAGGATGAGAAATTTCTGTTGCGACGGCCTCGATAAGGCTGGATTTTTTCTTTGTGACTTGCACGGTTGCCTGTTCACCCGGTAGTGCTCCCCAGACGAAAGCCTTTTTACCGCTCTCAAGCTGGCCGAGGGATTGGCCGCCGCCGACTATCTTTTCAAGCGAAAGTGTTTCGTACTGGATTTTCTTCACAGATTACAAGTATAACAGAGATAGTGGCCAGATACGGAAATCTCTGCAGTGTGTATTTTTCAGTATATACTTAAAGTTAATGTTTCGTCGAAAGAACTCTCGCATCCTCGTTTTTAAGCGATATACAATACTTTCAACCTCTATGATAATTATTGCAACAATGGTTGTCGCTGCTCTTGGATTTTATGGATGGGCACTTAGCGCCACGGGATACTCGAGTTTTGCTCGATCTATCCTATGGAAGGATTCGGACACGGGTGATCAATTTCGCTTTCCTTCGCGTGATATTAAGAGCGGGAGTGTTACTTCGGTGCTAACCGCTGGCAGGTCGCCACTCTTTAATGGAGACGCGGCAATTGCCCGAGCTGGAGATAATCTCGAACATTTTCTGGAGGAGACGGATACAACAGCGTTTCTTGTAATTCATAAAGACAAGCTGGTGTACGAGAAATACTTTTCTGGTGTCCAGCCCGAGTCTCTTCAAACTTCCTTTTCTGTCGCAAAGTCTTTTCTCTCTACCCTGGTTGGGATCGCTATCGACGAAGGTAAGATCAAAAGCGTCAACGAGCCCATTACGACGTATATTCCCGAACTTACTCAGCGTGACGAGCGCTTTAAGCTAATTACTCTTCACCATCTTCTTTCAATGTCTTCGGGTATTCGGTATAACGAAGAGGGTACTCCCTGGAGCGATGACACTGTCACCTACTATGGAACGGATCTCAGGAATCTCGCGCTTCAAAAAACGAGTATCAAAAACACACCTGGCGAGTTGTGGCTTTATAACAATTACAATCCTCTGCTTGTTGGACTTATTTTAGAGCGGGCTGTCGGCACAAGCGTATCTGACTATATGTCAAAAAAACTTTGGCAACCACTTGGAGCTGAACAGGATGCTACCTGGAGTCTTGACTCGGAAAAAAGTGGTTTTGAAAAAATGGAAAGTGGGCTTAATGTGTCCCCTCGTGACTACGCCCGCTTTGGTCAGCTTATGCTTAGAGAGGGCTTATGGCAGGACAAGCAGATTGTCTCTCGGGAGTGGTTGAAGATTGCTACCTCTGATATAAATACATCTCGCTCAATGAGGCCTTATGGCTATTTTTGGTGGGTTGATCCTCGGGCGAATGGCAGCTATTTCGCAGCGGGAAATCATGGCCAGTTCATTTATATATCGCCAGCGACCCAGACTGTTATTGTCCGCACGGCAAAAAGTGACGGCGCAAGTTATGAGACATGGCATACGGTTTTTCGAGATATAGCACGTCAACTAGGGACGCTGCCGGATACTGCATTGCATTAGAAAAGAGTCCCCGTAATGGAGACTCTTTTCGGCACGAAGGCTACTATCGGTTTAGTAGACTGTTCTCAAGGTCGCGTCGCGACTGAATGTAGCGGTAAACCGCATAAGCGCCGGCTCCTATGGCAAACGTGCTGACCAATATGTTATCGCCCAGTCCGGTTTTTGGAAGTTCGACTGGCATTTCTGGAGCGGGAGCGGGAGTTTCCGGTGTCTTTGGGGTTTCCGGAACTACGGGTGGTTTAGGGGTTTCAGGAACCGTTACTTTTACGACAGCCGGGTTGCAGCCCTTCTGCGGTGCGTCTTTGACTTCGCTGTCACCTGTAAAGCAGGCAGTATTAGTAATGGCGCCATTGGTTTTGGCAGTTACCTTTACCAGGTACTCTTTCGTTACTTTCTGTCCGGCTTTTAGTAGGCCAATGTTTTCAGAAATTTGGCGCTGCGAAGGATTGCTTGCAAGCTCGATACCAGCAGGCAGTGTGTCGGTC
>JALRBM010000015.1 GCA_023257755.1 Candidatus Saccharimonadia bacterium
CCTCTAGGGTTTTTGACACGGCCTTGTTTTGGATCGGCTGATCCTCGTCGACACCTAGACGTTCCATAAGTGTCGCGATTCGCTCGCCCTGGAAAATTCGCATAAGGTCATCCTCGGTCGAGACATAAAATTGCGTCTCGCCGGGATCGCCCTGGCGTCCGCCGCGTCCGCGAAGCTGATTATCGATACGGCGTGATTCGTGGCGTTCGCTGCCGATTACTACCAACCCGCCAAGTTCTTTGACACCTTTGCCGAGAACGATGTCTGTCCCACGGCCAGCAATGTTAGTTGCAAGCGTAATCGCACCTTTTTCACCCGCTTTGGCAATGATTGCCGCCTCACGTTCGTTATTTTTGGCGTTGAGGATCTCGTAAGGGATTTTCTCCTTGTCAAGGTAGTCGGCAATCAGTTCGTTCTTAGCAATTGAGGCCGAACCGACAAGCACCGGACGCCCCTGTTTGTGATATTCTTTGATCGCTTCGGCCACCGCCCGCAGCTTTGCTTTCTCGGTTTTGAAAATCAAATCCTCACGGTCGTCGCGCGATACCGGGCGGTTTGGGGGAATCTGAATGACATCAAGACTATAAATCTGCTGGAACTCCTCGGCCTCGGTGAACGCCGTACCCGTCATACCAGACAGCTTGTTATAAAGACGGAAGTAATTTTGGAACGAAATCGTCGCAAGCGTCATGCTTTCTTGCAGTACCGGCACGGTTTCTTTGGCTTCGATAGCCTGGTGCAGTCCCTCGTTGTAGCGGCGGCCCTGCATCAGACGGCCGGTGTGCTCGTCGACGATGATCACTTCGCCGTCATTTGTCACCACATAATCCTTATCGCGCTTGAAAAGCGTCTGCGCCTTTAAGGCCTGATCCATGTGATAGACGGAACGGACATATTCTGGGCTGTATAAGTTTTTTATTCCCAAAAGTTTTTGGACTTTCTCAACCCCCTCATCAGTCAGAGCAACGCTGCGGCGTTTTTCGTCCAGGACGTAATCCTCGGGTACAAGTTTGGCAGCGATTTTTGCAAACTGGTAATAGCTGTCGGGGTTTTCGGCAGCCGGCGCGCTGATAATAAGCGGCGTCCTAGCTTCATCGATGAGGATTGAGTCAACCTCGTCCACGATCGCAAAATTAAGTTCGCGCTGGCGCAGCAGCTCGACCTCATTGACCATGTTGTCGCGAAGATAGTCGAAGCCGAATTCGTTGTTGGTACCGTAGGTAATATCCGCTGCATAGGCCTCTTTACGCGTCACTGGACGAAGTTTGCGCATCCGCGGATCATCATGGGCTTTATTATCAAAATCTTTGTCAAAAATAAACGACGCGTCATTAATAATCACGCCAACACTGAGGCCCATAAAATCGTACACCTGCCCCATCCAGCTGGCGTCACGCTGCGCCAGATAGTCGTTGACCGTTACGACGTGCACGCCCTTGCCTTCAAGCGCGTTCAGGTAGCTTGGAAGAGTAGCGACAAGTGTCTTACCTTCTCCGGTCTTCATTTCGGCAACGTTGCCATCATGCAGGGCCATGCCACCAATCAGCTGTACGTCAAAGTGGCGCATCCCCAACACGCGGTCGCTTCCCTCGCGCACGGCAGCAAACGCGTCCGGAAGCAGAGCGTCAAGCGTTTCCCCACCAGAAAGCCGCTTCTTAAATTCAGCCGTTTGTTTTTTCAGCTGAGTATCGCTCATTTTCTTGTATTTATCCGCTAAATCATTAATCGCCCCTACCTTTTTTTGCAGGGTCTTTAACTTCCGTGCTTGCGGATCACCAAATACTTTTGTCAGGATCTTTTGCCGACTAACCATCACTCCCTCACTTCTCTAGCAAATCTGTAAAATACTGTTTGTATTATACGCTGTTTTCCAGAGAGATGAAAGAACTATTGCTCCCGCGCATAGCTGCGTTTGAAGCGGCCCAGCACCCCACGATGTCCGATATGCGGAATCGTCGTTTCCTTATATTTATGCAGTTGCGTCACCAGCTTGGCCTCAACGATATCGACCGCCGCTAACATATTGACCGTCGAATCTTTGGCGGTAATCGTTTTTTCGGGAAGATAAAGGATAACCTCAGCCTCGTATTTGTTGCCGTGATCAGCGTTGATCTGCCGTAGCTTTACCTCGGCGCTGACGCTTTTTCGGGCATGACGCGGTAAGTAGCGGTCAATCCGGCCGATTTTTTTGGTCACATACTTTTTTGTCGTATTGTCGAGATCGTATTTTTCTCCGGTAATATCGATGGCTGAGATCATGTTACCTCCTTCCCCTGTGCGGGCTTGTACTCTTATTATACCTTGCCCTCAAGAAGATATTCAAATGCACGTTCCTGCGTGCCATCCATACCCTGGTCTTTTATATCAAAGTACGGATAATCGAATTTTTTACATAAATCGATCACCAGCTGGCTGCGCATGGTCTTAAACTGCGCCCATTCCTTGATCCTGTCGTCCGAATAGTGATCATTTTTCATCCAATCGTTGGGGCCGCCTTGGTCGCGAGTGGCGATGATTCGTTTGGCTTGATCAGGTGAGGTGTCCACAAGAAACACCGCTTTATGCTCCGAGTTAAGCTCGTGAACAAAATCCGGCCAGATATTACCGTCGATAATCACGCTGTCGTCTTCATTACCAGCGGCCTCCGCATAGCGCCAAAAAAATCCCCACATCGATTCGTCGCGGCGGCGAAGGCGTGTCACCCGCATCTCATCCGTCTCGAATTTATTAAATGGGTCGAACGTATGCTCAAAAAGATCAGGAAACCACTCGGGTGGCAGCTGTTCGATCAGGCTATGACGTAATGCATCGCCCGAAATAACCTGGGCATCGATATCCTTCCGCAGTCGCCTGGCAAGCGTTGACTTGCCACAGCGTGCAGGCCCACCGATAAGGTAGATCACGTCGCTAGAGAACCTCTCGCCCGCCTAAATAAGGACGCAGTACTTCCGGAATAGTAATCGACCCATCAGCGTTCTGATAGTTTTCGATAATTGCGATCGGCCCGCGACTCAGCGGCAACGCCGTCGCATCGTTCGTGTGAACAAGCTCGACACTGCTATCACTTTTCCGTACGCGGGTTTTAAGGCGACGGGACTGGTAATCCGTCATGTAGTCGGCCGTGTGCGTTTCACGGTATTTGCCCTGTCCCGGCAGCCACGCCTCGATATCAACGCCGCGCGCATTCGGCTTGCCGATATCGGCCGTGCATTTCATAAGCACCTGGTATGGAATACCTAAGAGCTGCATCAGCTTTTCCTGAATGGCGATCAGGAACAGGTGTTCGTTTAATCCTTCGCCGCCAGTGGTCAAGCTTTCCATTTCCAGTTTGTCGAACTGGTGCA
>JALRBM010000024.1 GCA_023257755.1 Candidatus Saccharimonadia bacterium
CTCATGGAGGCAGGTATTCGAGAAATTCTCATCATCACAACCCCCCATGAGCAAGAACAGTTCAAGCGCCTGCTCGGCGATGGTTCACAGTGGGGTATCAGTCTTCAATACGCAGTCCAGCCTTCGCCCGACGGGCTAGCACAGGCATATATTATTGGCGAGGAATTCATCGGCAATGATAAAGTCGCCATGGCACTTGGCGATAACATCTTTCACGGAAGCGATCTTGGAAAAGCACTCGCACGTCATAATGATGTTGATGGCGGTACGGTCTTTGCCTACCAAGTGTCTGACCCCGAACGTTACGGCGTCGTCGATTTTGACGAAAATATGCAGGCTATCTCCGTTGAAGAAAAGCCCAAAAACCCTAGATCAAACTATGCTCTTGTCGGGCTTTATTTCTTTGATAACGACGTCGTTGAAATCGCAAAAGGCGTTCAACCTAGCGCCCGTGGCGAATTAGAAATTCCGAGCGTTATGGATGTTTATCTTAAGCGTGGTAAATTGCAGGTTGAGGTGCTCGACCGTGGTAGCGCCTGGCTCGATACCGGCACCTTCGCCAGCATGATGGACGCGAGTAATTTCGTACAGATCATGGAAGACCGTACGAGTTTGAAGATCGGGTGTGTCGAAGAGGTCGCCTGGCGTCAAGCGTTTATCACTCGTGATCAGCTGGCTGCCCTCGCAGAACCGCTAAAGAAATCGGGTTACGGCGAATATCTTCTCAGTCTTGTTCAATAGTTACTTCGTTCGAAGAGTATTCGTTACTTGGGCTGCTTCCTGCAAGGTTAGATCACCCCACACAATACATGGCAAACGATGATACTGCGAAAATTCCAGATTAAGAATCAGAGGCTCACCATTCACAAGGTCAAAGCCCTCCTGTACTTTATTAAGAGTCGTTGAGGGTAAAATTCTACAGACCTTTGACATTTTAATTTCGTCAATGAGCTTAGCGCGTTCGTCAAACTTTTTCGCACGTTCTGTAAGTTGTTGGCGAAAATCTACCGTATATGCTAAATAGTCTCCCCCCTTCCAAACAGTTATCCCACAAAGCAGCACAACAACACCGACTACAATAGTGTATCGCCACGGTTGGCTTTTAGCATAGCGCCGCACCGCCAATCCAGCGACTACACCTGCGAAGAATAAGATCGTTATCACAGCTAGCGTAGAAATAGATTGTGTACGTGTCCACACGATCGCGAATTGTACTGATGTGTACACGGCCGCGTAGTTAATTGCCCCTAACCCCAAAAGAAATGCTGTCATGACGGCCCACCAGCCTGCTGCATTTCGTAGCCTCACTTCGCGCACAAACCCAAAACCGACTGCTATTCCTATGAGAATGATTATGATAAGAACAGATTTATTATTCAGTACAGAAGTAAACAGTTCCTGGAAATTATCAACAACTACTCGTGGAAGTCGCCTAACAAGGTCATACGTGAACTCTGTTTGCTCGGCTGCTCGTCTTGCCTGAGCGCCGGGCGAAAGAAAAAGGACGAGCAATGCAAGCACCGACCCGACGAAGCCCGACGCGGCTGTTTGTAGCGACAACTTTCTGATTGTGGCGTAGGCAAAAAATAACCCAAAGAATCCAAGCAACACCAGTGCGGCTATTTCGCTCATCGCACCGACTACGAGCGCCGAAACACCAATCATCAGTACCCTTATAATCCTTGTTCTATTTTTCGTCGGCAGCGGTCTTAGAGCCCACACTATAACTAGGGCTGCAAGACAGTATGACCATAAGTGAATAGGCGCGGATGACAACCAATAAAATGCCGTATAGGGACTGGGGACCGCCAAAAAGAAGCCTACTACACCAACCCCGGCAAGAAGCGTAATTAAGGGATAGGCGTACTCGGCGTTCTTTAGTTTGGATACTAAGAACACTTTTAGTACCACAAATAGCGTCGCAAACAGTAATCCAATACTTATCAAAGGAACGAGCGCATACAACTGATTCATGCCTAAAACCAAGAAGATAGTCATAGTAGTCAGTCGTCCAGACCATAGGTATAGGTGCTGAGCCACATCTTTAAATTCCTGAAGATTAATGACAGGGCGATACATGAAATCATCCTGAAGAGGGCGAATATCAAAAGACGCACTTAAGAGAAACAGGATAAAAATGCAAACAAGGCCGCTTCCCGTCCACAAGAGAGATGCATTAACAGCCGTCCTATTTTTCAGTAGTGCATTTAATTTTTTCATTTAAGCTCACGTTCCACAGTGATCTTATTGTAAAGGATGCCTATAAAGAATGGAACTGGTGCAATGAACGCGATTATGCTATGATAAATACAAAAGGTCACTAGAAATGAAAATACAAAAACCCGTCTCGCGCAAGAAAATCTTGATTATTGCCCTGACCGCCACCCTACTCGTGCTCGGTGGCGGAGTGGTTCTGGGAGCAATGAATAATTGGTGGCAGCCAAAAAAGGAGCAGCCTACAGGCTCTGAAGAAAGTAGAGATAATCGCTCGAAGGAAAGTCTTGAGAATCAGCCCTCCAAAGAAGAGACTCCTCCCCCCGCCGAAACACCCTACCCTAACGACCAAAGTATAATTATCCCACCCGCCGATAAACCCCCTACCCAATCCCAATTCCCTGTAGAAAACTCACATTATCGAATAGATAAAAAATCAAGCAGTAGTTATGAAGTTACGCTGTACGCAATTCTCAATAACCCTTCACAAAGAGATGAATATACCGCACAGCTACGCCAGTTTAAAAAAGAAGCTTTAGAATACATGAAAGAGCGTTTCGGTTCGATCGACGCACTCACTTTCACCTGGAGTCCTCCCGAGGCTAAAGACCTATGATGAAGATCGTTCGAAAATCTAAATTACTCCTTGTCCTCCCGTGGTTTGTCGTTACAGGAGTTCTTGGTCTTGCTGTCGTTCAGATGGCACAAAACAACACAAAGATTGTTAATGCCGACGACTGTAGCGTGGTGATGAACCCACTATCCAGCTTCATCACCGATTCCGTTAATGCAAACCGGCCTTTCTATGACCGCGTCTCTAACGCCACCAGCGTGCCATGGGAAATGCTTGCCGCTATTCATTATCGTGAAACAAGTTTTAGCCATACTAATCCTGGCAATGGATATGGAATCTTTCAATTCACACCGGTTCCTCCCGGAAAATCCTATCCGCCCGGGCCCGTCAGCGATGCCGAATTTGAAAGCCAGCTGCTTTACATGGCGCAACGTATTCAGTCTGATTATATGAATCGAGGTTCACTGAACTATCCACGCCGGCCGCTTGTTAAGAACGAACCGGATATCTATCGAGTGAAAGATACTCTTTTCAGCTATAATGGGCGATCATCACAGTATGCCCAGCAAGCGGCACAGTATGGATTCAATCCAACTTCAGAACCCTACGAAGGATCCCCGTATGTCATGAACCGGTTCGACTGCAAGCGCAAAGGCATGGGTCTTATTACAAAAGACTACGGACCAATTGACGGAGTGGACACTCGCTTAGGCGCCTTTACCTTATATGCCCGACTCAAGGGTGATGCATATTGGCTTGGCCTTGTCTCGAACACACTCCCTAGATGTGATGAGGCTACAAATACGGCATTAGATTGTATTTGGCTTATGCAAAATACAACCACAGGAGTGACCAAGATGAC
>JALRBM010000038.1 GCA_023257755.1 Candidatus Saccharimonadia bacterium
GCTTTCGCAAAACGGCAATGCGGTGACGATTTCTGCTGCTGCGGGCGGCGGAGGTGGCGGCGGGATTGCGCTCGCGAATGCTCAGACGACCTACACGAGCGGAACTGCACATCTGGGAGTGGCTGGCGGTGCCCTTACGATATCCTCAGGCGCCAATCAGTCGTACAACTTCTCGGTGCCAAATACGTCTAGCCTTTCGGCGACCGGTGCTCTCAGCATTTCAAGCAACGGCGCAACGGTTAGTATGGGCGTCCCTGCGTTTTCGGCGGGCGTAAGTAATATTGGAAACACCGCGGGAAATACAGGAACAGCTTCCAACCAGGTGGTATTTGCCGGCGGGAATAATATTACGTTAAGCCAATCAACCGCGGCGGGTGGTAATACGATTACGATCTCCGCTGGAGCGGGTGGAGAAAGTCCTAATATTCTCTTTTACCAAAACCTGGCACCGCAAAACTCTGCTCAGCCCTACACAACACTGGGAATGGCATATAGGACACTTCTTGTTCAGCCGCTATCGCCACTAGAAGGTCTAGGATTCCCTGGCAATATGACGATCTCGACATTTATGATGCAGATGAGCGGTTCGCAGACGGCAACGAGCGCAACGTCTGCCTGGTCATCATCCTTCAGTTCTTCTATGTCCATAGGTATTTATAATCTGGTCAACTCGTCGCAGTTATCGCTTGTAAATTCGGCATCAACAAGCTGGTCGGCTCCTGCGAATACGCAGAACTCTACCATGTGGGCTGGACCACGCTTCCTCACTATCCACTCCTCTCAATGGAGCGCTGCTCCGGCGTTGTCTGCAGGCGAGCGTTATTGGTATGGTATAGCCCACAATTCGTCTAACTTTAGTAACATGGGTCCTTCGTGGATCGGCCAGTATATCGGAGCCTCTACCCAGCGGTCGGGAACGATCGGGGTTAGCCAGGTAGTAAACACGAGCCAAGGTATGGTGCCTTTCTTGGGAATTTATGCGACATCAGTCACATCTATGCCAGCCTCGATTGCAAACTCACAGATCAATAAGGTCAATGTGTCTGCTGGATTTATGCCGGGTGTAATTCTAAACGCAAGCTTTAGTGCCTTTTAGACTATGGCAACCCCAACTCTTATAGCGGCATACGAGGTAGACTCCGCGGCCAGAGATACCTCAACGCTTGTTTCTCCTTCATTTGCGCCAAGCGATGGAGAAGTTCTGGTGATAAAAGCCTCCGGGGAAAGTTTCACGGCACCGACGATTGGTCTGGCATCGGGAGGGGGATTGACGTACACGAGCCAAGCGAATGTCGCTCAGGCAAATCGTACGGTAGCTCGGCTTTTCACAGCGGTCGTCACTGGATCTCCTGGCGCTATGACCGTTACGGTGCCATTTTCTGGTAGTATTGGATGGCATTCTATGGTTGTTGAGCGCTGGGAAAACGCTCAACTAGCAGGGACGCCGGCTGTAGGAAGCGGAATATCTAATGGCGCCCCCTCTATGACGGTAAACACGACAGCTAGCGGAAGCGTTGTGTCGTGGCTATCTGCCGACTGGCAGGCGCTTGCACCAGGAACATCTGGGTATCGCTCGGGGGCAATTCAAACGGGTCTTCACGATAAGTCGCCTAGTTTTTACGTTGCCTATTATGCCTATCAGAATACGGACGCAGCGGGAACGCAGACGTTCGGGCTTACCTCGCCGACAGGTCAAGAGGGTTCATTGGTGGGCATCGAGCTACAGGGAGTGAGCGAGAAGGTGCAGTTTGAGCGACTTGCTCCTAATGCCGGTGGAGCCGGATCATATGGGACGTCTACGACGTGGAGCCATACGATCGCTGGAGAAAATCGGTTACTTCTAGTGGGGGCAAGTCTCGGTTCGGGTCCGGATACAGGAAAGGTGCTTGCTGCGTCCTTCAACGGAGTGGGGTTATCATCCCTGGCGCTTGTCCACTCCAACAATCAGAACTCTGGATACGTGCAATTATTTTACCTTGTCAATCCACCGATCGGCACATTTACAGTAGAGCTCAGTTCTAATTTGCCGGCAGACTTACTAGGGGGCTCGCTGAGTTTTATTGGAGTTAATCAGACGACGCCGGTTTCTGGTTTGCAAACGGCTTATGGGTACTCCACAACCCCATCGATCGCGGTAACGAGCAAACCTGGAGATATGGTCGTTTCAACCGTTGCGAACGGAAGTGACATTCTTGGCTCGGATCAAACTACCCGCTGGATTCAGATCTGGAGTTCGGGCACGGGCGCTAGTAACGTTGCTCAGGCAACTGCGCCGGGTGCAAGTTTGGTCAATACAACGTATACTGTAATCGATGACTGGTGGGGGATCATCGGGATTAATCTGGTAACTACTGGAACATCGCCACCGGCTGATCCGGGTGCTATCATTGCATGGCTAAGAGTATAAAGAGGATAAATGACAAAACCGCAAATTATAATTCCCGACAATACTGGTTTTCACAATTCCAGCGACTACACGAAGCGACTTGAAAAAGAAAAGACTTATCGTGATCTTTCGACTATCATCGTGTGTCCGACAAGAGGGATGATTCCTGCACGTATCGTCCAGAGTTGGCAGGGAATGATCAGACCGATGAACCAGAAAGTAATGGGTCCAATTTTCATGGAAGGCATGGAAGTGGGCGAAGCCTACAACCAGGTGATTAAAATGATCCTTGAAAATGAGGAGCTAAGCAAATTTAAGTTTATCCTGACGCTTGAAGAAGACAACGCGCCGCCTCCTGATGGGTTAATGAAACTTTACGAATCCATCGATGACTACGATGCAGTCGGCGGACTATATTGGACGAAGGGCGAGGGTGGTCAGCCAATGTGTTACGGCGATCCCAAAGCAGTGCCGCTTAACTTTATTCCGCAAATTCCTTTGCCAGAGAGTTTGACGCCGTGTAACGGCCTGGGAATGGGCTTTACGTTGTTCCGTATGGAAATGCTAAAGGATAAGCGGTTCGAGTATGGCAGCTGGTTTAAAACAAAACAAGAGGTCGCTGCAAACGGCGCTGTTCAGGTCTACACTCAGGATCTTTGGTTCTTCCAAAAAGCACGGGAGTTTGGATATAAATTTGCCTGCGATGCCCGGGTACGAGTCGGACATTATGACGCAAGTAATCAGGTAATGTGGTAGGAGAAAATATGACTAAGAAAAAAGAAGAAAAACCATTGAAGCTATCGCTTGCCTGCGGTGGCAATGTACCCGAAGGCTTTAAGGGTGTCGACATTGTAAAAACAGATAGCGCGGACTATGTACAGGACTTAATGAAATTCCCATGGTCGCAATTTGCGGATAATTCAGTCGACGAAATCGAATGCTCTAACTTCGTCGAGCATATCCCGCACGGAGACAGTAGGGACGACCCGTTTTTTCAGTTCTTCGATGAAATCCACCGTATCCTAAAGCCGGCCGAATTTGACCCTGAAAACCCTAACATCGCCGTTAAAGGCTTCGCCCGAATCGTCTGCCCCTATTACTCGAGCATTCGGGCATGGCAGGATCCTACTCATCAACGGGCAATCTCAGAGGCCAGCTTTCTTTATCTGAACAAACAGTGGCGGATTGATAACAAACTCGACCATTATCCTGTTTCTTGCGACTTTGATTTTAGCTACGGCTATGTGCTTTCGCCTGAATGGCAAAACCGAAACCAAGAAACGCAGATGTTCGCAATCCAGCACTACATCAATGTCGTAACCGACATCCAGGTGCAGCTAGTCAAACGTTCCGAAGGGAAGTAGATGTTTTTGCGAGCCTGCTTTATAGGCATCTTGCTTTTCTCGGCAATAATTGTAGCGCCAGTGGGTGCACAGTCAAACCGGGGGTTATTTATGACACCGGTGCGGGAGTATATTCAGGTTGCAGCTGGTGGAGCGACAGGCGGCAGGTTTACGCTAGCTAACCTAACAGACCGTGAAGCGAACATTGTCGTTAGTGTCGAACAATTTACGGTTGAGGACTATACTTACGACTATCGGTTTACGCCTAGTAAGAAGGACTGGGTCAAATTGTCGACTAATCAGCTACAGCTTCAAGCTGGCAAGAGTCGGGAAGTGAGTTATGAGATCAAAGCCCCTGAAGGCGCGACGCCTGGAGGCTACTACTTTACAATTTTTGCGACCGATATGCTGGATACGGACAGAAAAGTCCGTGTTGGCGAAGCCCTTTATGTCACTGTAAAAGGTGATCTAAAGTTAACGAGCTACATTCAAAACGCCTCATTGCCAATGGTCGCATTCAACAGTGATATCCCCTTCTCGTTTGATATAAATAGCACGGCAAATTCACATTTCTTTACCTATGCTTCGGGAAAGCTTGCGGGGCTGGGAATAGAAAGCAAAAGCGACGAGGCGACGCACCTGATGCTTCCTGGGACAATCCGTACGATTAAGGGAACGATTCCCGCGCCTGTTTTTCCTGGTGTATATCAAGCAACTTACGGATATAGGGTAGATGACGGTCAAACGATTACGCAGACACGTTATTTAGTGTATGCACCTCTTTGGTTTGTAGCGCTTCTCGTGGGCGCGGGACTTATTGGTGCGGCTTTTTGGAGAAGACACCGAAGAACTCGGCCACCTACTGGTTCTTAGCGACGGCCGTATAAGTGACAGCAACCGAATAGGTGCCGGCCTCTTGGGTCGCAGGCGCAAGCGCACCGTAAGTTACCGTCGTTGGATTACCATTTTTGTAAGGTCCAACGGCGTCCACAAGGAGGCTGCTAGTACTGGCGAGTCCGATGAAATCCGTTGTTGAACCAGTAAGATTGTAGCCCCAAGAGCCGACACTAAGAGGGGCGGCCGAGGAGTTGCTGCTTGCGGGAATAGATGCGCCGCCGCTTGTCATACTTGATGAACCGGTTGTGTGCGAATAAAGATAATAGCCGACAACATCCGTAGAAGTAACAGTCACGGTGTGCGACCCGGTTCCTTTGAAGTTGTTCCCGTCGGGAGCTAAGGGAAGCTGGACGTTGCCTCCAAGGTTGATTGATATGCTAGTTGCCGATCCAAAAGGAACGTCTGCGCCAAATTTACCATGGCCAAAAGGCGAGGCGAAGACAGTGGACGGCATAAGTAGCACGCCAAACAGAGCAAGAAGCACTGCACTCTTTTTGATAACGAGCCGGATTGTGGTCATGCTATTAGTATAGCCTATGATCGTGCGGTGCGATTTTTTGCTGACGAAGCTACGCCTGTGGCTGATGACTGGAAGATCCATGTCTCGATGAGTCGATAGTATTTTTCAAGATCAGTGGCCTCGATCCACTCGCTGGCACTGTGTCTACCGCCACCGTGGGGCTGAACGACGATGCAGGGGATATCATACTGGCCAAAATAGCGCGCGTCCGATGCGCCATATGATTCGCAGAACTCGGCTTTATGGCCGACAACTCGCTCAAAAACCTCCATAAACTCTTGGACTCTCGGATCAGTATCGTCAAAAACGAGCGGGTCGCCCTCGTTGTAGATATGAGTTTCGAGGTTGTGAATGCGGGCGAGCTCTCCAATAAGAAGCTTAAAAGCATCCATCTCAGCTTTGTCAAAGCTGCGAAAATCAACGGCGACAGAAGCATATTCAGGAATTTGATTCGGCGCCTCGCCGGCGATGAGTTGATTGATTGATACGGTGGAGTCAGACGGCTTTTCGGATGGGTATTTGGATCGAAGAATCTGTGCAACATCCATAATAGTGTGTAGGGCGTTAATGCCTTCCCATGGCCGCGATCCGTGAGCCGCTTTACCCTGGGCGGTCAGCCCAATGCCATACGGGCCTTTTGCACGCTTCTCAATCGCCCAGTTGTCGCCGCCATCCGGTAGGAGGGCTATTTTGGCGCGGAGTCCGGAAGCAAGGACCTCCTTGACCGACAGACCGCCAATCTCCTCGTCAGTCGTAAACAAAACGCCGATGTTCATAGTTGCTAGTTCGCTATGGTGTTCGCGCAGGAGTTCGAGATAGCAAGCGGCGGCAAATTTCATATCGTAGACGCCGCGGCCATGCAGGCTGGTGCCTTTTCGCCGTACCGTAAAAAGCCCTTCAAGCGCCGGGACAACATCGAGGTGGGCAACAAGAAGGATGTCGGTAGACATTGTTTTTTGCGTGGTTGCCAAAATCCATGGATGATCCTCGACTTCACCCTCTTTGATAAAAAGTCCTAGTTTGGAAAGGTCGCCCTTGACCTCGTCGATAACTTCTCGGCAGAGGGCGATATTTGAAGAGGTGCTTGGTATTGCGACGAGGCGCCGCAAGGTGTTTTCGATTTTTTGTTGCATGTTCATTTGCAATTATACGCCGAATGTGAGTAAAATGCCACCGAACCGTCGATTAACAGAGGAAACGGTGCTACAATGGGGCAATGAGTGTTATTTTTAAGCGTACTAAAATTCTGGCGACAGTCGGTCCGGCTACCGATAGTCTTGATTCTATTGAAGCGCTGGCGACCGCCGGCGTCAATGGTTTTCGTCTGAACTTCAGCCACGAGACGTTCGAAGCGGCCGATAGGCACATTGACTGGATCCGCCAGGCAAGTAAAAAGATTGGCAAGCCAGTTGCGATCCTTCAGGATCTTCAGGGTCCAAAGATTCGCCTGGGCGTTATTAACGATAATCACATGGATGTGAAACGGGATGATATCCTGACGCTTGCGTATGGCGTCGAGCATGACGGCACGACGATTCCGATCCAATATAACCTGGCCGAGAAGGTAAAACCGGGCGAAGCGCTGTTCATTTTTGACGGCAAGGTGCGCACGGTTGTTACCGAAATCGTATCCGATACTGCATTCAGGGTGCGTGTTGAAAATGACGGTTTTATCATGAGTAAAAAAGGTCTCAATTTGCCTGACACTGACTTCGGCGGTGATATCCTGACGCCTAAAGACATGAAAGACATTGAATATGGGATCACAAAAGATTTTGATTATGTGGCGCTGAGTTTCGTGCAGTCGGCAGAGGACGTAAGCAAT
>JALRBM010000096.1 GCA_023257755.1 Candidatus Saccharimonadia bacterium
CGGCCTCTGGTATAATAGCCTCTATATGGTACAAGTAACACGTAAAGACGAACGCGAAGCGAACGAAAACATCATTCGCCGCTTCAACCGCAAGGTGCTGCAGAGCGGCGTCCTTGCTGCTGCAAAGGGCTCGATGCGCTTTTCTAAGCCAATGAGCAAGACCGACCGCCGTGCGAAAGCGATTATCCGCAAGGAACGCAAGGCTGAAAAGCTGGCTAAAGCACGCCTGGGAGTCCGCTAGTCAATGGCGAAAACGATGGCGCTGAAAACGCGCATCAATGACGATCTGAAAGCCGCTCTTTTGGGCGGCGATCGTTTTGCTGCTGAAGTGCTGCGCGGCATTAAAGCCGCGATTCTTAATGGGGAAGTCGCAAAGAGTAAACGTGACGAGGGCCTGAGCGACGAGGAAATTGAGCAAGTATTGGCACGCGAGGTGAAAAAACGGCTGGAGAGTGCTGCGCTTTACGAGCAGAATAACCGCGAGGACTCTGCCGAAACCGAGCGACGCGAAGCTGATATTCTGAGGAATTATTTGCCAAAGCAACTAAGCGAGGCTGAACTTAAGACGATCGTTGACGCCAAGGTGACTGAGCTTGGTGCGGTAGACGCGAAAATGATGGGGCAAGTTATCGGTGCGGTGAAGCAAGAGGTAGGAACCGCGGCCGATGGCGCGATGGTCGCAAAGCTCGTTAAAGAAAAATTATCATAGAGGAAAAATAACGTGATTTTATTTTTTGGACCGACCGGTGCCGGTAAAAGTATGCAGGGGCAGATGTTGGCAGTTCGCCAGAGCTGGAAGTGGCTCTCGACGGGTGAAATGCTACGTGCAAGCAAGGATTCGGAAGTGGTGAAGATCCTTAAATCCGGCGAGCTGGTAAGCGACGAACTTACCTATGAAGTGTTTGATGAAGCAATCAGGGATGCTAAAGCGAAAAATTACCAAAAAATAATTGTTGACGGCTTTCCTCGAACCAAAGCTCAGGCAGAGTGGCTGGCTGGCTACATGGAAGAAACCAACGAAAAGATAGATTTGGTCATTGTCTTAGAAGTTCCAGAGGGTGATATCATGAAGCGTCTCGAGAAGCGCGGCCGCATGGAGGATACGCCTGAGACTATCGCAAGGCGTATGACCATTTATCGCCAAAAGATGTATCCGGTTCTTGGAAGCTTTGCCGAGGAAGGCGTAAAGATCGTCCACCTTGATGGTACTGGAACGGTGGGGCAGGTTCACGACCGCATTATGGAAGAATTGGAAGCGCATAATTTGGCGTAAAAATAATAATGCAGCCCAAGAAAACTCCTCAGCAGATTGATGCGATGCGCGAAGGCGGTAAGATTCTCGCCACGATTTACGAGGGCTTAAAAAAGCAGATCGTCCCCGGGGTAAGCGAACTGGAATTGGATGCATGGGTAGACCGCGAAATCAAGGCGCTTGGCGCGGTAGCAACGTACAAAACGCCTGAGGTCAAGTTCCCGAACGTCATCTGCATCAGTGCAAACGACGAGATCGTTCACGGTATTCCAACGGCGTACAAATTAGAGCAGGGTGATGTCGTCAGTTTTGATCTAGTTATTTCGTATAAAGGTATGAAGACCGACAGCGCCTTTACTGTTGTTGTAGGAGAAAAACCAGGCGGGGCGAAAAAGCACCTGCTGACCTATACGGAGCGCAGCCTTTACGCCGGAGTAGATGCGATCAAGGGTCCGGTGTATACGGGTGATATTGGCGCTGCGGTTGAAAAAGTCTTAGATGAGGGCAGACTGGGCATTATTCGTGAACTCGTGGGGCATGGTGTGGGTCAGGAGATGCACATGCCACCCGAGATTCCAAACTACGGTACGAAGGGGACGGGAGTGCTTTTAAAGCCCGGTGATACGATTGCGATCGAGCCGATGGCGACGCTTGGTAAAGAGCGTATTCGTTCCGAAGAAGACGGTTGGACGATCAGTACGGCCGATGGCAGTTTGGCAGCCCACTTTGAGCACACGGTGCTCATTACCGAAACTGGTGCGGAAATTTTAACGCAGTTATAAAGCTATGGAAGTAAAAGTCCCTATCGTTAATCGTCAAGATGATATCGTAGGCTATAAAAGTCGAGAAGCGCTTGACCTAGAAAAGGACATCGTTCGTTCTGCGTCGCTGTGGATTACAAATAGCAGAGGCCAGGTGCTACTTGCTCAGCGTAAGTTTACAAAACGCACCGACCCTGGCAAGTGGGCAGAAGCAGTAGGTGGCACGGTGGACGGCGAGGATTCTTACGAGGACACAGTGTACCGCGAGGCGGACGAGGAGCTTGGTATACGGGGCGAACGGTTTACGCTTGGTCCAAAACAATTCGTCGAGGGACCTCCTAATAGCTATTTTGTTCAGTGGTACTCAGTGGAGCTGGATTGGCCGATTGAAAAGTTCTCGCTTCAGCAAAGCGAAGTCGAACAAGTGGCGTGGTGGAACGTTGAGGACTTGCTTCATGATATGAAGTTTCATCCTGAAAAGTATATTACGGCGCTACCCGGAATTGTTGCTTTACTGGCCGAGTAGCTGCTTGACGCGCCGCACAATCGCTTCTGAAGGATCAATTATTTGGGCGCGTCCTTGTGCGACTTCGGTGATTAATGCTTTGATCCAATGATAGTGGGTGCAGCCGAGGATGATTACATCAGCACGGTCCTCGCACACCTGATTAATAGTACTGGCAATTTTTTCATGCTCAACTTTGCTGTGTTCAATCATGGATGCCCATTTACTGCAGTCAGGTTCAAGAATCGTGATGTCCTTTCCAAACTTCGACACGAGTGTTTGATAGCGGAGACTGGAAAGCGTTGCGGGAGTAGCGCACATGGCAACGACTTTGCTTTTAGTCAGTTCCGCTGCTGTTTTTAGCATTGGTTCAAGACCGATGAATGTTTGATTTGGATAGCGGGCGCGTAGTACCTCGATCGCGGCAGCGGTCGCAGTGTTGCATGCGAGGACGATGATATCGTAATGAGTCGCAAGGAGAGGCTGGATAGCGGCGTCGGTTAAGGTAATGACTGATTCTAACGGTTTATCGCCATAGGGAACATTTTTGCTGTCATTGACAGTTGTAATAGTTGCAGTGGGGAAGGCGATACGTAGTGAAGCGGCAATCGCTTCGCCGCCGATACCGCTGTCAAATACACCAAGTTTCATCTTCTCTTTAGTATACCTCAGCCGACTTGTCGTTCGTTGCTCATATACGAAGCGTACACTATACTAGACGTGTTCGTTCAGTAGAGAACGGAGGTGAGAGGTGTGGCTTCTTGGTTCGCCAAACCGCAGCAGTTGCTAAAACGTCGTTACCAAGTGTCGTTGAAGGCGGCCGCGGCGATTGTAGCCGGCGCTTTTACAGGAGAGGCGGCAGCATTTGTGCTTGTCTTTTATCTTCTGTCGCCGTGGCTTGCGTACGTGCTGTTCCTAGGGGGATGTTTGCTCGCGGGAGCCCTATTCCCCCTGCCAAGTAAAGAGCAGACGATAGGCTGGACGATGGAATACATAGAGACGGGGAGAGCACAAGTAGTGCTGACGCCTGGAATGGTGGCAATGTTCCCTTTCTTTATGTCCAGCCTTGCATCGCTCCTTGCCGTTGCTGTGATTCTAGCTGCACTCCTCCTGTCAGTCTGGCCAATTCTTCTGGGGGCGTGGGTTGGTTGGATGATAGCTCGTCGGCGCTCCTGAACAACAGCCCCGGGTAGCGCCGGGGCCTGTTCATGTCGGCTGACGCCACGGGCACTTCCGTCTCTAGGCAAAACCGACCGTAAGCGTTATACTCTAACATATGCAAGAAACTTCCCGATATGCAGTCGGCATTGATATTGGTACGACGACTGTTCGATGTGTTGTCGGCCACATCGACGCAGGCGGAGGGGCACCCACGATTGTCGGGGTAGGACAAGCTCCAAACAGTGGTATGAGAAAGGGTGCGGTCGCTAACTTGACCGGCCCTGCACAGGCGATTGATGACGCGCTCGGCGAGGCGGAGCGCATGAGCGGCTATCAGGTAAATGGAGCCTCAATCAGCATTAACGGATCTCACATTCTTAGTACTAAGGCAGACGGCATGATTGCCGTTGGGGCGCTTGACCACGAAATTAATGCCGATGACTTGCATCGGATTGAAGAGGTCGCAACCGTTGGAAAGGTACCCGCAAACAGGGAAATCCTTGAGGTGGTGCCTCATAGCTACCGGCTCGACGGCCAGGACAATATCAAGGATCCGCTCGGAATGACAGGAACGCGGCTGGAGATAAACGCGAATGTCGTCTCGGCGCTTGCCCCGCATCTCAATAATCTGCAGAAGGCGGCCGAAATGGCCAAGGTTGCTCCGCGGGCAATTACGCCGGCAGTGCTTGCTTCGGCAAAAGCGGTCCTTAGCGAGCAGCAAATGGAAAATGGTGTAGCCGTGATCGATCTTGGCGGTGCGACGACTAGTGTAGCCGTATTTGAAGAGGGTGACCTCCAGTATGTAGCGACGATCCCGCTCGGAGGGGTCAATATCACGAACGACCTGGCAATCGGCCTCAAGACGGACCCCGAGATTGCCGAACAGGTCAAGCTTGCGCACGCCACAATGACAACTAGAAGCGACAAGAGTATGATCAGCGTCAAGCACGAAAAGGAAACGCTTAATTTTAGCGCAAGCGATCTTGACGAGATCGTTGAGGCGCGCATGGACGAAATCTTCGAGGCTGTCCAGAAGGAACTGAAAAAAGCCGGGCGCGCCGGCCAGCTGCCGAGCGGCGTCGTTCTAACAGGTGGGACGGCAAAAATTAAGGGTGT
>JALRBM010000110.1 GCA_023257755.1 Candidatus Saccharimonadia bacterium
AACGTTTCAGAACTCGAATTTAGCAAGCAGCTTAAGAAAAAAGAGACCTCAATTCCAGGACTTGCCATCTTTGATCTTACTGTGCTGGGCGACAATCGAGGCTGGTTCAAGGAAAACTGGCAACGAGAAAAAATGCTGGCGGCGGGCCTTCCTGATTTTGACCCCGTCCAAAATAACTTCTCCTTTAATGGCAAGCGCGGCACCCTGCGCGGCATTCACGCCGAACCATGGGATAAATTCATCTCAGTCGGTACCGGCAGCTTCTTTGGCGCTTGGGTGGATATTCGCAAAGACAGCCCAACCTATGGCAAAGTCTTTACCGCGACCATTGACCCCACAAAGGCTATCTTCGTACCGGCCGGCGTGGCCAATTCATATCTAACACTAGAGGACAACGTCCTCTACTCGTACCTCGTGAACGATCACTGGCACCCTGAAGCAAGCTATAGTTTTGTAAACGCGGCCGACCCGGCACTAGCCATAGATTGGCCTATTCCGCCCGAGGAATGGGAAATGTCAGATAAAGACAAGAACCACCCAATGCTTAAAGATGCCACACCCGTCAAACCAAAGAAAACACTAGTCACAGGAGCAAACGGACAGCTAGGTAAAGCGCTTCGAAAAGAGTTCCCGGATGCTGAATTTGTTTCGCGGGAAGAGTTAGACATTTCGAGCAGCGATCTTGCCGGCAAACGCCGCTGGCGCGATTATGGCGTCATCATCAATGCTGCCGCCTACACTGCCGTTGACCAAGCTGAAACGGTCGAAGGTCGAAGAGATGCCTGGAAGGTGAATGCTCACGCGGTGTCCCAGCTTACTAAGGTTGCGGCCGAAAATAATATCACGCTTGTTCATGTTTCATCCGACTACGTGTTTGATGGAACAGCAACCGTCCACGATGAGAAGGAGGATTTTACACCGCTTGGCATCTATGGGCAGACCAAAGCAGCCGGTGACGCGGTGGTCTCTACAGTACCTAAACACTATATCCTCCGCACCAGCTGGGTTGTCGGCGACGGCAACAATTTTGTCCGCACGATGGCCTCGCTCGCAGACCGCGACATAAAACCAAGCGTGGTCGGCGACCAATACGGGCGGCTTACGTTCACCGAGGACCTTGCCAAAGGCATTCGCCACCTTCTTAAAAACGCCTCGCCTTTTGGCACATATAATCTTTCAAATGACGGTGATCGCTCAAGCTGGGCGGATATCGCCAAAGAAGTGTATGCAAACAAGGGTAAGTCACGCGATGATGTCACCCCTGTTACAACGGCCGAATACTTTAAAGGCAAGGTTGACATAGCGCCCCGACCCTTACAAAGTACGCTAAATCTTGATAAAATAAAGGCTGCAGGTTTTTCACCGCGTGAATGGCGAGAAGCTCTCCGTAACTATTTAGACAATCAATAACCTTTTGCGAGGAGGTTTCAAATGAAGGGTATCATTCTAGCGGGTGGGTCGGGCACTCGCCTATATCCAATTACCAAAGGTATCAGCAAGCAGCTCATGCCCATCTACGATAAGCCGATGATCTATTA
>JALRBM010000058.1 GCA_023257755.1 Candidatus Saccharimonadia bacterium
AATCATGGCAGCAGCGCTCGCTTCACACTTTCAAACGTCGGTTCATCATACGCTACGTATCCTGCAGTCTTATTGCCTTCATGATCCACCTTTACTACCGTCGTCTGTAACGTTACCCCGTATTTTGCACGAAGCGTCTGATTGGAATCGTAATCAATCTTGAAAATCGTCGTATCATCAGGCAATTCACTGTTTTTAATACTTTCGTCCAATTCCCGGCACTGAGGACACCATGGTGCATGAAAGAAGAGTAACCTTGTCCCTTGGGTTGAGGCAAAAACCTGATCGGAATAATCGACATATACGCCCGGTCTTGCCGCGGGAGTTTGATTTTGAGTTTGGCTCTGCTTTGTCTCTGTATTGGCCTGGCTGTCTTTTTCAACTGGTGAACCCTTGTCTTTGTCCTGTAGGAATACATAGAGAAGGCTCGCGCCTATGGCAAATATGATGACCAGAACGACGACAAGTTTTTTGCTCATATCATTACTATACCCTACACTGTCAGAGCGCTAAACAAAAGAACCGCCATCAGGATGACAGTTCCGATAATTGCACCGGCGATAAAGACGACATGGGCGACGAGGGCCAGATTATACCCTGCACGTTTTACCGTGCTATAGAGTAGCGGGCTCTCGGGCTCTTGCTCCATGTCATAACTATACCATAGCTTTGCTTAAAGGAAGGTGAATTGGAGATACCAGATACCAAATGCAACCAGGAGACCAAGCAGTACAGGGAAAGTCGCTACCTTGAAATACTCTCCCATGGTCAACTTTTTATACCCGCCCATGGCGACAACGCCGGCTGCACTGGCAATCACGAACAGCGAACCACCATTACCAGCCGCAATGGCCGTCAGCGCCCACAGCTCCGGATTATCCATCGGCAGCGTGTTCATGGCAATCGCCACAAGCGATGCATTATCGACTATACCGGATAAGAAGCCGAGCCCCATATTGACCAAGATCAGGTGGCTCGTGCTCGGATCGGCCCCAACCACCACACTCGACAGCCACTGCAAAACACCGAGGGTAGATAGCGCCATCACGGCCAACAAAATTCCCATAATATATTTGATGGAAGAGATATCGACGGACTGGACAATCTTGTCGATATTGGCGGTCATGTGTGTCGGATTATCGGCCCGCTTTCGTTTTTTGGCAAACTCGATCACACACCAGGTAAGACCAAGTCCAAGGAATAGCCCCATGTACGGCGGCAGGCCGATGAAGCTGACGAGCAGCGGTAACACGAAGCTGACAAGTGCCATGGCGATAACCATTTTTTCACCAAAGCTTGGTGTGAGGGTATCGTCTTTCTCACGCTTCTCAAAGCTCGTATCGTCCAGCTTTCGGTAAAGAAGCGCCCCGGCCACCAGGGCAAGTGCCAAGGAGGGGAAGAAGGCGTAGCGGATTACCTCAAGCGCGGTAAACTTACCCGCCAGCCAGAGCATAATCGTCGTCACGTCGCCCACTGGCGACCACGCCCCACCGGCATTGGCGGCAATCACGATACCCGCGGCCGCGATGATCATATTCTTGCCGGTAAAGAAGCGGAGGGCGATCTGAAGCATGGCAATCGTAATCGCGATATTATCGAGGATCCCAGAGAAGAAAAAGGTAATCACCATGACTAACAGGAATTGCTGTTTATCACCGACATTAAGAGCGATAAGTTTTGCCCGGATCAGATCAAAAAATTTGTAGTGAACAAGTATTTCAATCAGCGCCAAGGCGGCGAGCAGGAAGGCGACAATATTAAAGATTTCGGCGCCCGCATGAGACAGGGCGTGAGAAAGCGCCTCCTTGTCATGGAGCAAATAGACTGCAGCAAGCAGCCATAGCACGCCGCCCATCGTCAGGGCGATGGCGGATTTATGCGTATTGAATTTTTGCTCCAGGGTGATAAGCAAATAACCTAAGCCGAAGAAGCTGGCGGCAATAATGCCAATGGTTTCCATAACGGATATCCTATCTTTAGTGTTGATACAAAATCCTTTTTATACTACTCCTCCGGCAGTACACATGCAATATGTATTTTCTAGGAGAAAAGCAGTAAAATAGCTGGCATATGCCACTCATTCATCTTATTCTGCTCATAGCCGGCGGTACCCTAGCCGCTGCCGTATTCGGTATTCAGGGTCTTCAAAACGCCACGTGGTATTCGGCTGTCATAGCTGTCCTGCTCGCAATCGGCCTTTACGTAAGTACGTATGGAATCGACCTTAAAGAGGCCCGGAAACATGTAAAGATCATCGTCAGCGCTGTGACGATTGGCGTCATTCTTAAATCCCTTATCACGGGACTGACACTGGCATTCATTTTTAAAGACCCTTTCTTTATTATCCTTGGTATCGCCGTTGCCCAGATCGACCCGTTATCCGTAGCGGGCCTTATGAGGGGCAACCGGATGTCGAAGAAGGCAAAGACCATCCTGGCCTCATGGGCATCGTTTGATGATCCGATTACGGTGCTGCTATCGCTGTATGCCCCACTCCTTATTCTCCAGCTGACTGGTGTCGAGCTCGGCAGCATCAATGAGACGACCACCGCCAATTCCTTTGTGGCCTATATCTTTGAATTGGGGTTTAATTTAGGACTCGCCGCCCAGGCGTTCTGCCTTTACACCGTCATCCGTTTTTATGCCAAGCAAATTGCCGCCTGGATCGCGGCGGGTGTTTCACTGGCGTTATACGTCCTGCTCGCGATCACCTTCTCGGTTTCAATCATTTACTTCATGATGCTTGGCATTGCCCTCATCGGCCTGTTTTTGCGCCCTCCGAAAGTTGACAACTTCATAGACATCACTATCAAAAGTGCGCTTTGGATTGCCGCCATCCTGCTGGGGCTCCTCCTCGTGGGGGGGGTAGATATTTGGAAGGGCGCGGCACTAGGGATTATGGGATATACGGCCCAAATCGTTGTTGGATTTGTGCTTACTCATCGCCTCAACAGAAAAGACAAATGGCACATCGCCTTCGCCCAACAGAATGGTATCACGGCGATTATTCTGGCTTTGTTGTTCGAACCCGTCCACCCAGGAACCGTGGCGATTGTCGCGCCGGCGATTATTGTCATTAATACTCTGCACTGGCTTTGTAACAAAATCATAGATGGAACCATCCTGAAAACGTCTTAAGGTATGCTAAAGGAGTACGTCCTTTGACATGCTGGAGGTTTCCGTGAATGTGACGAGATTGCTGTTCGCGCTTCTGGGGTTGCTGCTATCGGCCGTCTATCTGACCGCTGTATGGACGGTCACGAGTAAAGGAGCGCGCGGTGAAGAGGTTGACTGGCAATTCGCCGGCCAGTCGCTATTGGTCTGGGGGCTGCTGGCGTTCCTGGTGGTATTCATCCTTGGCATCCTTTTCGGCCACAAGAACTCCGGACAACCCGCCAGCGAGCAGGAAAGCGCCACCTCCGAACTGATCGTGATGGTGGTGCCCACGCCGGAGCGGCAATCGCCCGTTCTCCAAAAGGAAACGAAACTGCTCCTTGGGGCCGTCATTACAGGAATGATCGGCGGCCTCATCGCGCTTTTTCTTTTCAGAAAGCGCGACAGCTAGATCCGATTGATGTATTGCCCCTCCTTGGAAAGTAAAGGCTACTCCACCCCGACGATGCGAGTAGGACCATGGAGGGACTTGATTTCCCTTTTACTCCTGTGAATTTACTTGGCCAAGCAACACGGCCTCGATCACATCCCGCCCATCAGCGCTACCCTGGAGCGTACACGAATAAAGGGTCATCTTAGGCGAATCACTCTTGGCTTCAATTTCAGAGGCGTTTGGTTTCACAGCATATTTTTTCTTGATTCCGTATTCATAGCGCTTGCCTCCATAGTCGACAACCAGGCGGTCGCCCACAAGAAGGCGGTCGATATTATAAAACGGTGATTTCTCAACTGTTCCCTGCGGCGTTACATCCATGACAAAACGGTGCGCACTGAGAACAAAATTACCGCCCGTTTCCGGGTTGCCGTTCTCGGGTTTTCGGTGCCAGGCGCCTTTCTCAAGCGCGCTGCTGTCATCACCAGTCACGATAGCAACGTCAACGTTAATCTGCGGGATATACAGCCTATCTCCATTGCTTCCGACCGGTTTATCAAGTTTTTTCAGGGTCTCGTTGGCATCCCGCCCAGCAACGATCGACGTATTGAACATTGGTGAAAAGGCGGTGAAAACGATATAACCACCTACGGCAATCAACGCGAGTGCGAGCACCACCAAAAGATTACGCTTCCAGTGACTTTCATTTGTATTAAGCTCAAGCGCCATACTTCTATTCTAACCCTTCGCGGTCGCGATCGAAAGCCTGTTCAATGTAGCCCGACAGATCTTTTGCCCAATCCTGCACCGCCCGGGCATAACGGCGATCAGCGGCAATCACCCGGTCTTTGGATACGAAGTCAAATCCTTCCAGTTCGCCGGGCTGAAGGGTTATCTCTGATACTGGAAGTACCGCCCGAAAGATAAACTGATACGTATGGGCCTGCGCGCTGGCGCGGTTAGCCACACTGACAAAAACGAGGGTGTCTGGATCAAGCGGCAGGCCAACCTCTTCCAGTGTTTCACGGGCAGCCGCCTGGCGCGGCGTCTCGTTTTCCTCAATAATTCCGCCCGGTAGCGTCCAATAATCCCGATACCCCGCCTTTACAATCAGTAGCTCGCCTGCCGCGTTCTCGAGCAGGACGCCGGCGCTAGACATGCGCTTCGGCTGCACGTCCATCCAGTTTCTGCCGCCCGCCCTAAAGAGACGCATAGCCTATTTAGCAAACTCGATCGCGCGAGTTTCGCGGATAACGTTGACTTTGATCGTGCCGGGATATTGCATCGTGCTTTCGATTTTGGTGGCGATGTCACGGGCAAGTTTAATGGCAGAAAGATCGTCAACGGCTTTCGGACTGACAATGACCCGGATTTCGCGGCCGGCGCTGATCGCGTAGGCTTTATCAATACCCTGGAAGCTTGTGGCAATATTTTCCAGATCGCGCATGCGCTCGACAAAGTTTTCGGCACTAATATTGCGGGCGCCGGGACGTGCCGCCGAGAGCGCGTCACACACTCGAACCACCAACGCTTCTGGCGTCGTCGCTTCAATGTCATCATGGTGCGCCTCAATGGCATGGACAATTCGCTCGTCCATGCCGGCCTTGCGGGCCAGCTCGGCACCGATATGGTGATGCTTGCCTTCAACTTTATGAGTAACTGCCTTGCCCACATCGTGAAGCAGCGTTGCAATTTTCGTAATTCGGACATCGGCGCCGATCTCGGCGGCAATCAGACCTGCCATGTGCGCCATTTCGGTGCTATGCAAAAGAACGTTCTGGCCGTAGCTGGTTCGGAATTTTAACTCACCCAGCAGCTGCAGCATGTCCTTTGGAATACCCGCCACACCAACTTCACGGGCGGCGTCCTCACCGGCACGGATGATTTCTTTTTCAATCTGTTTTTCAGCTTTAGCGACTACCTCTTCGATGCGCCCCGGATGAATGCGGCCGTCCTTCATCAGCATTTCAAGCGCGAGCCGCGCCACCTGACGGCGGATAGGATCAAAGCTGGAAAGGACGATCATGCCCGGCGTGTCGTCGACTAAAATATCGACACCCGTCGCTCGTTGCAGGGCCTGAATATTGCGCCCTTCCTTGCCGATAATGCGACCTTTCATCTCGTCGTCGGTCAGCTTGATGGCCGTCACCGTGCGTTCGGCTGTCACCTCGCTTGCCATGCGTTCCATAGCACTGACCAGGATTGTCTGCGCACGCTCCTCGGCGTCATCAACGGCGTCTTTTTGGAGCTTTGATACCAATCCGACCAGGTCGTTCTTGATGTCATGCTCGGTCATTTGCATCAGCTTGTCTTTCGCCTCGGCCTTTTTCAGCCCGGCGATCTTTTCAAGCTTGTCCTGCTGGCGTGTACGGATTTCGCGAATCTCTTGCTTGAGTTCCTCGACTTCGTCCTCCTGCTTGCGAAGCTTTTCAGAGCGCTTATCAAGCTCGTCCAGCTTGGTAACAAGCGCGGCCTCGCGGTCGGCCAGACGTGATTCCGTCTTTTTCCACTCTTTGCGGCGATCGTTCTCAAGCTCCAGCGCCTCGTCTTTCGCTTTTAGGACGATGTCGCTTGCCTTGCGCTCGGCGGCGGCAATTTCCTTTTCTGCCTTGCTTTTACCGGCAAGCAGCCGGCGCCTTTCATAGGTGATCGTCCCGCCCACGCCGAACAATACCCCAACAACTGCGGCAATTAAACCCTCTATCATAGATTATCCTTTCTCCACGATGTGCCCCTTAGAGGTTCATCTAGGTAGTCCTTAGGACGAGCGGAAGCACACTGGAAGTTTCAAAAGTTTCATGAATGTCTTAATAGACTCTTTTTATTGTAGCGCTTTTTACGTCGTATCAGCAAGCTATTTTCGTGGTTTTGTGATACGAGCATCCGAACCGTACAGCGGCAGGACAATCTTGTCGTTCTCACCACGATCCAGTCTGCGAAGCACCTCATCCTGCCACCCCCTACCCTCAGCGCCGACAATCGGCAGTTGAAGTGAGTCGCCCATCGTATTTAACACCGATAACCCAATACGAAGTCCCGTAAAGCTGCCCGGCCCTTTAAAAACACCGATCGCTGTGATGTCGGCAAATTCTTTGCCCGACACCCGTAGCTGATCCTGAAGATAGCGAAGCAGTCCTTTTGCAAGTTGGCGCTCGGCCAGCCATTCATGCTCGTATCGCCAGTCGCCGTCTATCAACGTCAGTCGGCAGATTGGGGTAGAGGTATCTAGAAGGAGTATCATTTCATCGCCTCCAAAAGCGCCTGACCCCCGTTGCCACCCGCTCTCATGTCGAGCTCCCGCGAACTTTCAGTCGGAGAAGTAATGTGGATCGTCAGGCGGTCTTGCGGCAGGACACCGCTGACTATATCGGCCCACTCTATAATTGTCACCGTTTTAACGTCATGCGCTGCCTCTTGCAGCTCGTTCGCCATGATCCCCGCATCGTGCAAACGGTAGAAATCATAATGCGCCAGCTGAAGGCCCGTGGGTGTTTCGTACACCCGGCTAATGGTAAAACTCGGACTTTGCACGTCCTCGTCAATCTTCATACCGTCAGCAATACCTTTTACCAGTGTCGTTTTACCCGCACCGACATCGCCGACCAGTTCGATCGTCTCGCCGCCTTTTAACAGGGCGCCTAATCTGGCGCCGAAGGCTTTCATTTCAGCTTCGTTATGTACCTCTGTTTTCATTAGCATCATTATACCACTTTTTCAGCGGTGGCGCTTTTTAATGATTTCACGTACAATAATCCATAAGCGGTATGCGTATTTCTGATGTTACCATCGAGGAACTGCTCGAGCGCAGTGGTGTGGCTACCCCGGAGCAGGTTGAGGTCTTAAAGGAAGAGGCCTCCCGTTCAAGGCGCCCGCTGCAGGACCTGGTTATCCAAAACGGCTTGCTCGATGAAAAGACGCTGACCGAGAATTTCGCCACCTATGCTCAAATACCTTTTGTCGAGATTAGTCCGCAAGATATCCCGAGTGACGTCTTAAATAAAATCCCCGAACGCATCGCCCGGCAATATAATGCCGTTCTGTTTCAGATCGATCCCGACGGATTGATGCATCTTGCCATGGACGACCCAGATGATGTCCAGGCGGTTGACTTTATCAAGAAAGAAATCGGCGATAACGTCAAAATTTACATCGCCACCCGAGGCAACATCCTTGCCTGCCTGGAAAACTACCGCGGCGACGTCAACAAGGAACTTCGCGAAGTTATCGAGACCCAGACCGAGGATACCGGCGAAAGACAGTCCGTTACCGAAGCTGACGTTTCAGAAGATTCGCCGATCGCCCAGACCGTCAATCTGCTCCTTGAGTATGCTATCCGATCAGGCGCCAGTGACGTCCACATTGAACCCCGCGAAACCTATGTCCAGGTCCGGTATCGTATCGACGGTGTCCTAAAGGAAGTTAACCGGCTACCCCGGAATGTCCTCGGAGCGCTTGTCAGCCGCATCAAAATCCTTTCCAATCTAAAGATCGACGAGCGCCGCGTCCCGCAGGACGGCCGCTTCAAAATCAAGGTGACGGGCAAACAGTACGCCCTCCGTGTCAGCACCCTTCCTGTAACTGACGGCGAAAAGATAGTGATGCGTATCCTTGATGAGTCCAACCAGGCCGTCAAGCTGCCCGAGCTGGGGTTTTGGGGAAGATCGCTTGAGATCATGTCCCAGGCGCTGACCGAACCGAACGGCATGATCCTGATCACCGGGCCAACCGGGTCGGGTAAGTCCACCACGCTTTTCAGTGTCCTGACGATGCTGAATACTCCTGACGTCAATATCTCAACCGTTGAAGATCCGGTCGAGTACAAGATATCGGGCGTCAACCAGACCCAGACCAACCCGAAAGCCGGTATGACCTTTGCCAACGGGCTTCGCGCCCTGCTTCGCCAGGATCCGAACATCATTATGGTCGGGGAGATTCGTGACTCGGAAACAGCCAACCTGGCCATCCAGGCGGCACTAACCGGACATCTGGTATTTAGCACCCTGC
>JALRBM010000003.1 GCA_023257755.1 Candidatus Saccharimonadia bacterium
AGCCGGACTACCTGGAGGCTTTTGGCCAGTTCATAGGTCAGTCCGATCAGACAATCATGTGGCAACACGATAATCAGTTCGCTGTTTCATCAGAAAACGCCTGGTTGCTGCAGGATAGCGAAGTAGCAAGTATCAGTCTACCGGGTATCCACAACCGACAAAATGCCACCCTCGTCCTGAAGACCATGGAGTATCTGGAGTTAGCAAAGCCAAAAGAAACCACAGAGACACTCGAGGCTTTCCCCGGAACCGACCGCCGTTTTGAACGACTAGCCGACAACCTCTACACTGACTACGGCCACCATCCTGAAGAAATCACCGCCACACTCCAACTGGCACGCGAACTATCCGACCATGTCGTCCTCGTGTATCAACCACACCAGAATATCCGCCAGCACGAAGTACGAGAACAATACACCGACTGTTTTACAGAGGCCGAGGAGATCTACTGGCTCCCTACCTACCTTTCCCGCGAAGACCCGAATCTATCCATCCTCACTCCCCAAGAACTCACCAGGGACATCGTTAACCGATCCGCCGTCCATTTCGCCGAACTTGACGATGATTTATGGCAGGCGATCCAGGTCGCCCGATCCGAAGACAAGCTTGTTTTACTGATGGGCGCCGGCAGTATTGACCATTGGGCGCGTCAACGACTGGCCTCTTCCCACTGATAATCAAATTCTGCGAAAAAATGATCGTCACCAAAAAAAGCACGGGCAACGATTTGTTCGACGGCGGGTGCCAGCGGGTAGCGGCCGAGCGTCAGGGGCTGCACCCATTGTATGTTCTCAGTCGGTTGAATTGCATCCGTTTCAAAGCGGCAGATATGGGCCAGGGTCGTCGATAAAATATCGCCGTCCACATAGGAGCGGATGTAGCAGTCGCCGGCGTGGCGAACTTCCTGGTTACTCAAGGAAAGCTTTTCAGAGGCTTCTCGGGCGGCCGCGGCCAATACGCTCCGGTCGTCAATATGCACCTTGCCGTAGGGCAGCGTCCATGTATCGATATACGGTTGCTTGGTGCGTTTTTGCAGGAGCACGTCGCCTTCGCTATTTTGCACAAGTAGCATCGTAATAATCTTGGGCTGCTTTCGGATCGAAAATGTCGCAGCACTGACCCGGTCGACGTAGGCTAATCCTTTCGAACTTAGCATATAGTCGCGATCCGTCTTTTGTACTAAGCCTGATCTCACCAGGCTTTTTAGGTGATAACTGAATAAGTTCGTATCGACGCGTGGGGAGCGCAGTTGACTAAAACGCGCTGTTTTACGGTAAAGCAGCACACTTATGATGTGCTTTTGAATATGATGGTCTATTTCTAACTCAATCATTTTTGACTCAAATTAAACTTTCTATTCAGTCTCATAATAGCGCGCTAAAGTGAAAAAGTCATCTGTTATCAATAGAAAGGACGATTGCATATGTCAGTTGAATTGGGTAAGCATGGAAATGAATTTGACCCAAATGATGAATTCTGCGAAGTAGAACACCAGTTCATTGCTACCGACCCGTCAAAGTTTGAACACTTCAAAGAGACAGGCGAGCTTGAAGCGATTGAACAGCTTTATCTCAGTCATCCGGACGAACCATACAGCCTGAGGCTCCGAGAAAGCGTAACCGAACATGGCACGCTCTATACGGCGACTCTCAAGGACCGGGGGACGATTACGGCGGCCGGCCTCCAACGCATGGAGGTTGAAACAATGATTTCGCCAGGCGCCTATCGTTACTACAAGACGTCCGCTAAATACCCTGTGCTTCGCAAGCTGCGCGCCCACCCCGCATCTGGCGCCACCATCGATTGGAACGAAAACGGCCAGCTGGTCGTCGAGCTGGAGGGAAATCCAGAACAGTGGGCCAGCTTTTACGAACAGTACGCCGGAGATATGACCGACCAAACAGGTACCCCTGAAACAAGCAGCGAGGCCCTCGCCCACTCCTTATCACTAGACCTCCTCACTCTCCCGGACGAAATAACCGCCCAGGAAATCCTCGCTAGGATCATGCGCCTGCGGTATCAGGACACCTCGCCAATTGTCGCATGCGTCTCGGGACGGTCCGGATCAGGCAAATCAACCATCACGCGCCAGCTGCAGCAGTTAGCCGAGCGGCATTTCGGTAAGGTTGTCCGGCTATCGACGGATGATTATCACCAGGGGAAAAAGTGGCTGGAAGCGACATATGGTGCACCGTGGACCAACTGGGATGCGCCCGAAGTATACGATACGAAGCTGCTTGCGCTTGATTTGCAAAAGCTAACCTCTGGCCAGCCGATCGGCGCTCGCCGTTTCGACTTTGGGCTAGAGGAAACCGTTATCGAAGGCGAAGTCACCCCGAGCGATCTTATTATCGTGGAGGGAATTTATTCCGGCAGCCCCGATCTAGACAACCACCGTGATCTGCACGTCGCCATCCCCACTCCGCTCGCCACCTCGGTGGGCCGGCGTCTCAACAGAGATCGCCAGGAAGCCAGGCTGAATGATTCGCTCAGTAATTTAAAGGATATTCTTCGCTATCAGCTAGAGATTGCCGAACCAATGTATCAGCGGCAGTCTACGCTAACGCAGCCTTTACAAAATTAATTTTGATTCCCTCGCCCGTAAACCGCTTTTCGTAGGTCGTCATCACCTTGTAGGAATCGTGGAGTTTAGACTCATGCAGATCGAAGCTTAGCTCCTTTACGCACCAGCCGCCGGCCACCAGTTGCTCCAGGCTCCAATCAAATAGCTCCTTAGCATCGGTCTTAAAATAGAGCGACCCGCCTGGCTTAAGAAGCTGCTTGTACACCGTTAGATAGTTTGGATGAGTAAGTCGGTGCTTGGACGAACGGTCTTTCGGAAAAGGATCGGGAAATGTCACCCAGATCGTATCGAGCGACTGGGGCACTAATAGGTCAGACAGTTGGTCTACCCGGCAACGGAGGAATGATATGTTAGCCAACCCTTCAGATTCAGCAGCGCGTGCACCTGTCTGAAGCCGGTCGGCCTTGACATCAACTGCCACGACGGACGCCTGCGGATCGGCCTGCGCAAGAGTGACACCAAACAGTCCCGTGCCTGCCCCCACTTCCAGCACTGTCGATTTTTTACCGGGCGGCCAGTCCTCGCGTTCGAAACAGAGAGGTGAATTGGCAAATAGGGCAAACTTATACTTTTTGCGCTTTCTTGTAATAATAAATTCGTTGGGGTCAAGCATACTACTGGGGCGGGTTATCCAAGGATAACGCCTGGTCACTCATGGCGTTACCGCCAAAGCTGTCGATTCCCGTTGCTTTTTGGGCCTGCTTTTCAAAGTGGCTGCGAAATTGATTGATCGTTTGCTCGGTCATCGGCCCGGTCGCCGGAAAACTATCAAAATCAGCATCTTTGTTCGCCTGGTCGCGCACCGATACATACCCCGGACGGCTAAGGTCAAGCTGGGCCGCGCCGCTGCTGGCATACAGGGCTAGCGCAACACCGACCAGGAACAAGGCGATAAGAATCACTGCTCCGATCATCGCCATAAAACGATGCTGCTGCCACTTTGTCAGCGGTTTATCCTCAAGATTCGTGTCCTCAATCACCACGCTGCTCCTCTTTGAATTTTTTGGCGAACGCTTCAAACTCTGCCTTATAATCCTGGATTGTCTGATGCAGTCTTGTGACGTGCTGGTGAGTCTGCTGGCGCTTCGACCTGGTCTCGGCCACACTGTCATAAAAAGCCACCGGTTGTTTGACGCAGTCTATTCGTAATGTGCGCGACATCGACTCTTCGTATGTCTGATAGCTTTGACGAAATGCCATCAACTCCTGATCGTACCGCGAAGCAATACCCGGCAACCCTAAACTATCCAAACTGCTAAGGGCGATCCGACTGTTAAACGGCGCCATCAGCTTGGTAGCCATCGATTCATACAAGCGGCCGCGGTTGACCCGCAGCAACGCATCGCTGGCATGGAGTTGCCCAAGTGTTGTCTGTGCCTCGACACAATAGCTTTTAATCCGGTCGATGTGCGCATCAGTCATTAGCGATTCTTGGCTTTGGGCAGCAACATGCGTCCCGATCAAGGTCAGACTCATGACGGCCAAAAAAGCAAGCAGGCGTTTCATCTTATCTATTATCTAACGACCCTGCCTATTTGGTCAAATGGAGTGCACCATGAGTACGCGCAACCAGTCCGTCTTTGACAAGCCCCTCGAGCGCCCCATCGAACCGTTCGTCAGCCTTCAGCGTCTTACGCAGCTCTTCTTCCGACAGGTCCTTTGACGCCAGCAGCTTGATAATCTGGCCGCGTACCTCGCGGACGCTCCCCTTTAGCGGTGATTGTTTTTTGTAGTGTTTGCTTTTGTCGATATATCCGGCACCGCTCCGCTTTAAGAATGCGCCATAATCCATAAGCGCCCAGTAAAACTCTCTGGGATGTTCGCGGTCGAGCGTTGCTTCGACCACCGGCAGCAGCTCTTGATCCGCCACACTTCCATGACCCGTAAAGAAATGATGAAAATAAACCGTCCTGACATTTGTCTCTATAAAAGCCTCGGGCTGATTAAAAGCGTACACCATAATGGCACCCGCCGTCCCAACACCCACGCCGGGCAGCGAAAGAAGTTCTTTCTTGGTTCGAGGAAATACTCCGCGAAACTCATTTTGAATCTTCCGGGCGGCTTCATGCAGGAATTTAGCCCGCCGATTATACCCCAGGCCGCTCCAAAGACGCAGCACGTCGCCTAAAGGAGCTTCGGCCAGCTCTTTTTCAGAAGGAAAGGCCTGAACAAACGCTTCGAATTTAGGCATCACCCGATCAACCTGGGTTTGCTGGAGCATCAGCTCGCTCACCAGAACATAATAAGGCCGCGTATCCCGACGCCAGGGCATATCGCGGTAAAGCTCCCGCCCTTTCTCCCACACCAACTCCTGAAACTCATGCTCGTTCACCTCACCAGTATAGCGGGGTATAATGAATATATGACAGAATTTGTACTGGGCGGAGGATGTTTCTGGTGCCTCGATGCCGTCTTTCGGCGGTTAAAAGGTGTCAACAAAATAGAATGCGGTTATGCAGGAGGTTCGACGCCGCACCCTTCATACGATCAGGTATCAACTGGCAAGACCGGCCACGCAGAAGTGGTGAAGGTAGGGTTTGACGACGCCGTCATCCCAAGTGATACCATCCTTGATATTTACTTTCTCATCCACAATCCAACCACGCTTAATCAGCAGGGTGCAGATATCGGCACTCAGTACCGTTCTATCATGCTGTTCGCCGACGCTTCCCAGCAGCGGTCATTTGAAGCGGCAAGACAAAGAGCTCAGGTCATCTGGCAAGATCCGATCGTTACCGAGATCTCCAAGTTGTCATCATATTACACAGCCGAACCGGAACACCAGGATTATTTTAATAAACACCCGGACGCCGGCTACTGTCAGATTGTTATCGAGCCTAAAATAACAAAAGCACGCCAACAGTACAGGGAGTGGTTCAAGGAGGAAGAATGAAACTAGTCAAATACGAACATGCATGCTTCACGCTCGAGGAGGACGGTCGGTTGCTGGTGGTTGACCCGGGCGGGTTAAGCACGGATTTCATCGCGCCCGATAACGTGGCCGGGATCATTATCACCCACGAGCATTTCGACCACTTCGACACCGAGCAACTGGCTGGCATTATCGATAAAAATCCGGACGCCCTTATTATTGCCCATGAGGCCGTTACCTCAAACATCGAGACATTCAGCACCCGGCCCGTTATGGCTGGAGAAAGCCTGGAGGTTGGATCCTTTCGCTTGTCGTTCCATGGCGGCGAACATGCCCTCATTCACTCGTCCATTCCTAAAATTGCGAACCTCGGCGTCATGATCAATGATCTTTTGTATTACCCCGGCGACTCTTTTACGCTGCCTGGCGTTCCGGTTGATACGCTGGCATTGCCGGTGGCCGCCCCATGGATGAAGGCTAGCGAGGCGATCGATTTCCTAAACGTAGTCAACCCACGGTTCGTATTCCCCACCCACGACGCGATCCTATCCGACGGCGGCAAAATGGTAGTCGACCGGGTTATCGGAGGGGCTGCGGAAAAGGCGGGTGCTGAATACAAGCGCCTGTCGGAGCCGGTTGAAATTTAATGTTTACAGCCGCCATCAAACACCTGCGAGACCACGACCCGGTCCTAAGAAGGATTATCGACCGTGGCGCCGTTCCTGACTTTGCCCCTCATACCGACTATTATCAGGAACTTACGAGCAGTATTATCGGCCAGCAGCTTAGCGTTAAAGCTGCCGCTTCGATTAATAAGCGCTTCGTCGAACTGTTTGATACATTTCCCTCGCCCGAACAAATCCTCACTAAAAATATCGATGAACTGCGCACCGCCGGCCTTTCCGGCGCAAAAGCGCGGTATGTCCAGGATCTTGCCCGCCATATTATCGATGGAAAAATTACATTCAACGACTTCGACCAGATGAGTAACGAGGAGATTGCCCGGGAGCTGACGCGGGTTAAAGGTATTGGCGAATGGACCGCTCACATGTTTTTAATTTTTTGCATGGGCAGACAAGATGTTTTGCCGATCGGCGATTTAGGCATTCGAAACGGCACCAAGACACTTTACGGACTCACCTCCCTTCCCACCCCCGATCAAGTACGCGAGATTGCCAAGCAGCAGCATTGGCACCCCTACGAATCGGTAGCAAGCTGGTACGTCTGGGAGGCCTTGGACAATGCGCCTAAAAAAGATAGCCCCTTGTAGGAGCTATCCATTTTTTATCACTATCCGATTTAACGAAGATGTTTTTCGGCGTCCTTCTGGACACGGGCAGCGGTGCGCTTTGCCTCTTCGGCAACGCGGCTGGCACGAGTTTTAGCCTCATCACCAAGTTTTGTCGCTTCATCGGCGACACCGTCAGCCACCCTAGTGGCCGATTTGCGGGCGCTCTTGGCCATACTCACGGCTTCATCGCCGACGTGGCCGGCACTTTCACGAAGTGTCCCGGCGGCCTCTTTGGCGGCGGCTTTTACCTGCCCTGCTTTTTCATTGGCGTATTCTTTTGCTTCAAGTGTTTTGTCCTTGATATCCTGGCGCGTCTCGGCGCCGCTCTTTGGGGCAAGCAGGATTCCTGCGACAAATCCGGCAGCGGCGGCTGCAATAACATGTACGACTTTATTACTCATATTCTGATTCTCCTTTCTTAACGAAATAGCCTGCTAATGTGGCGAAATAGTTTTACCGGCGACACCCAATCAGATGCCGAGGCAATGTTTTGTGAAATAGCCTCGATATTACGCAGTACCCGGTTAATCTTTAGGAGTACGACGGTAACGACGGCTAATAGCGCGACGATAACGAGCGATAGTAATACCACTGCAATCGTGAGGAGTGTGATAACGGTGTTCGTATCCACTGGCCTTCCTTTCGTTTAGTTTGCCCCTTATCTATTATACCTCTTATCGGCAATTGATTCAGGACAATTGGTGTTTGTGTTGGTGATAACAACATTTATTACTTTATCACTTTATTGACATAAAAGCAATAGCTTTATGATGTAATATCTTCCAGAATTGTGGCGACCGTATCGTCAAATTCAGAGTTTTCAGGAATAATTTTCTCGCCGCTAATCCCTAGAACATCCTTATCGACATACCAGCTTCTCATCTTTTCTTCGCCAAAATCCTGAGAGTTTGGTTTCGTCCAATGGCGCCTAAATGTCTCTTCCAGAGAAATATCAAAATAATACACCAAGGATTTTCCGTTATGGTCACTAACCAATGTGCGCAGCATTTCACCGTAATGTTTTTCAGGTAAAATTCCCTCTAAAATCACGTCGTATCCGTGTGAAAGCGCAAACTCAACGTTCAATCGGATTAGTTCGATATTGGGCTGATTTGGCCGGTCGTGCTCGCGTAAAAGTGTGCGGCGGATGTAATCCTGTTCGACGATTGCCGTTCCATATCCCATCCGTTCGCGCAGTGCCCTCGCGACGCTGCTTTTGCCCGATCCGGAGTTGCCGCGCAAAATTATAAGTTGTTGCCCCTGAGACTTCATATCCCCGCCATGATGCCACGAGCCGGGATAGTTCGTCAACCACAAAAAGCAAATGCCCGCCGAATCCCGGCGAGCAGATGCTCTGAAGCCGGACCGGCGGGCGTCAGCGTGACGATCGACGACCCAAGGAGCCGATCCGCATGGCCCAGCGGATGTACCACGGCGGGTTGAAGGCCAGGCGCATGAGCCTCGGGTCGAGGCGCAACCTGAGAGGCGACTCGGGGTGGACCCGGTGCTCCAGGGCCGTCTTCAGGATCTTCGTGCGGCTGCTGTCGGGCTCGGGCATGGCCCGCTCCTCTCGTCGACGTTGTGACAAGAGTAATTATATACTATTTTTAATGTTTAGTCTATAGTCCGAGCTCTTTGAGTTGGGCGGCGTCTACCGTGCTCGGCGAACTCATCATGAGGTCGACGCCCGAACCGTTCTTTGGAAATGCCACGGTTTCGCGAATATTATCCTCGCCGATCAGCACCATGAAAAGCCGGTCGATGCCGAAGGCGCATCCGGCGTGCGGCGGAGCGCCATATTTGAAGGCATTGATCATTGCCCCAAAGCGGCTGTCGACATAGTCTTTGCCGTAGCCTAGAGCGCCAAAGGCAGCGTACATGACATCGGGGTTGTGGTTTCGAACGGCACCGGAGCAGATTTCGTAGCCATTGGCGACCATGTCATATTGATCGGCCATAATCTCGAGCTTGTCTTCGTGATCAAGCGCACTGAGGCCGCCCTTCGGCATCGAAAAGGGGTTATGGCCGAAGTCGAGCGCTCTACTCTTTTCGTCCCACTCGTAAAACGGAAAGTCAACGATCCAGGCCAGAGCTACTTTATTCGGATCTTTGAGGTCGAAATGCGCAGCAAATTCATTACGCAAACGACCAAGTACTTTGTTAACTGTCTCGCGCTTGTCGGCGCCGAAGAAGACAGCATCACCATC
>JALRBM010000007.1 GCA_023257755.1 Candidatus Saccharimonadia bacterium
TGAGCAATAATAATAGCGTAACGCTCTAACCAACTGTATTATTCTGCTCATACCAATTGTGGTAGCACCTTACGAACCCCAAATTATGGCAGCGTAGCTCAGTTGGTTAGAGCGTAGGACTCATAAGCCTAAGGTCACAAGTTCAATCCTTGTCGCTGCTACCACGATATTATTTGGATCGCCCGAGGGGGCGATCTTTATTATTAATAGCCGCGATTCAGCCATTAAATTTAAAGCGAGTGATATTCTAAAGAAATGGAAACCAATAACCTTAATGATCGCTTACTCGCCACTATCGCCAACATTGAAGAGAGGACTGACGGCGAACTTATTGCACTGGTCAGGGAAACACTCACAAGGGTGGGAACGGGTGCACCTATCGATGACGTTAATGATCAGTACAAGATAATCTACCGAGAGCTTGATGAACGATTCAGGAAACAAGGGGTCGAACATATTAATCAATTCGACGATTTATGGGAGTTCTATTCTTATTGGAAAGAGAATAATTTGAATACCTATGCTGCCCGGCGGGCATACGTAAGGTCCCTCTATCGGCAAGATGCAAGCTCCGACCCGCTATGGGTAGGTATTCATCCCGTGATACGTGACGTAGCAAAATCTCGCTTTGACAGTGGACACCGGGCGGATGCTGTAGAGGCGGCATTCAAAGAAATCAATAGTCGGGTCAAGGAGTACGTCAGGCAAAAAACCGGAGAAGAGCTCGATGGAGCCTCGCTTATGACCCATGCCTTCTCCCCTTCTAAGCCAATTATTATTCTTGATGATCTAGATACCGAGGATGGGAGAAATATCCAACAGGGTTATATGCAAATGTTTGCAGGTGCTATGATAGGCATTCGTAACCCAAAAGCCCATGCCAATACTGAAATCGATAAGGACGAAGCGGTTTCGCTCATTCATTTTGCGAGCACTCTTTTTGCAAAATTTCTCCTTGCCACTCAAAATATCGAGCCAATTCAAGAGGAAGCGAAGGACAATAAAAGTCGTGGTCTTTTTGTGCGGCTGTTCAATCCTGACGACCACGACCTTCTCCTAACCCTCAAGACTACTGTTCTGAACCACCCAGGCAAAGAGCCTGTAATACTTGTACTAGGAACCAAAGAGCGGACTGCCATACGCCTCCCTATGAAAGTTAAGTTTTCCGATGAACTCACTCGGGAACTTTCGAAGGTGTTTGGCGATGAGAACGTAGTGATAAGGTCCTAGCCCCTCGGCTTGCCCTACTTGCCCCTTAGTTAATATTTCTGCATAACATTTAAATCTTTGACCGTTCGTTCTACCATCAGCCCGATAGTGCTTATTTGACTCCAGGATAGATTGAGAGATGATTCATTTGCTGCCTCCAGATAGTAAATACTCAGACTATCCCCCACCTTAATCTTCAAATCCTCTGGACTTGTCTTGGCATAAATAGAGTCAAAGCTAGCCAGCCCATACACGCGGTCCTGGTTGTACTGATCGACAATGTTGCGCGGAGTTTGGACAATATATATCACGCCCTTGCCCGCATCTAATTTAATCGAAGTTGCGTCATAGCTCACTACGCGTCCCTGGATGGTTTTCTGACTCCTTGGATCACTCATGGATGGCAGACCACCGCCACTCGTCACAATAAGTGTTGTCTGATTGATGCCATTGCTCTGCAGACATATACGCTCGGGGTTGCCGTCACATGCAGAGCGGGCATTAACATATGATTGGTAGTCGAGGCTATAGTACTTCGCCGGTAAAGACAACTTAAAGATAACCATGCCGTCGGTTTCCTCGGTATTGTACTGGTCGCCATACTGAGCTGGGATAAAGTACAGGACTGTATCACCAGGCTTTACCGACTCAAGCGGAACTACCTTGCTGCCCTCGACCACGCGCACGTTGTTTGGTAGGGTTCTTGCGCGTCTTTCCAGTACTAGGTTTTTGTCTTGAATACCCTTCACCGTATCTGCTGTGTTAAGTGAACCCACCATCCTGAATAGTGCCCGATCAGTACCGCCCATCTTTTCCAGCGACTGTCGATCGTTTCGAATCCATGAGGTAACGACGTCTATATCACACTTGGCTTGTAATACCTTCTTGCCATCTTCGGCGGATAAATCACTGCCCCGTTTTAATTCGTAGGTTGTTCCTTCTTTCTTTTGCTCGTCGCAGCTGTCGAATTCGACCGTTAGTTGCTCTCGCCCGAACTCGTTTGTTCCCGATTGGTTAACTTTTACCTGCGTGAGGTCTGATACCGTCTTGACGACCGCATAGGTAGTTCCCGCGACAAGCAGCAATGCCCCAGCAGCGAGGGCTGCAATCGCTATTTTTGGTAAGTGGCGTATTTTCATAAATAGTGTCTCCTTTTTAGTGACACTCGTTTTACGAACCGCATTCGAAAATATTTCAGCCGACCTGACGCGAGCCATGACCTTATCCGTAAATTCACTATCTTCTGACCCAGCCCCTGTTGGCCGGGCGGCGACTAATCGTGCATCAAACACAGTGTCTTTCATGCCAACTTCTCCCTTAGCTGCGCCTTCGCACGGCTTATCCATGTTCCTACGGTATTGACCGACGTATCATGCTCTTTAGCAATCTCTTTATAGCTCTTGCCCTGCCAAAAATACGCCTTTATAATCTCGGCGTATTGCGGCGGCTCAAGCGTGTTGACTGCCTGGCGAATCGCCGCGATTTCGTCCTGCTCCAGCCCCTCGGGCTGTATGGATTCTACATACTCTTCGACGTTTTCGATATACACTCTTCTTTTGTTTTTGCGTAGGTAGTCAATACAAAGATTGGTCGCGATTCGATACAACCAGGTAGAAAACCTGGCCTTGTCATTTGAAAAATTCCTTAGATTTTTATACGCCTTTAAAAATGTCTCTTGGGCAATGTCTTCGCCCTCCTGTCTATTGTTTACAAGGTTTTCACAGTGAATAATCAAGCCTGTTTGGTAGCGCTCGACAAGTGTTCGGTATTGCTCCGTATCCCCTTTGATTATCTGGGAGATACATTTCTCTTCATCCATCATGCTCATTATACGAAAGACGGCACCAAAATATTTCATCAAAGAAGCGGCGATAGGTCACCAAAACCTACAACAAGACTCGTAGGGTCGTAAGTGTTCGATAAAACATACGCCTGCTCAATACCTATGGTGGGCCTCGCGGTCAGCGGGGGCTCATCATTTTCTTATCAGAGCTACTTCGCCACTTTTTCAAGGGGTTATTTCGCTTTATGTTCGTCTCTCATCCGAAGATAGTCAGGGTCTTCCATGGCCCGTTTATAGTAGCCATAAAAGATGCGCGCCGATACCGCCTTTGGTGAGGCTTCGGAGTTCTCGTCCTGGGGCTTTGTGTTGCCATCCGGGTCATATTTCCTCCCCGACGCGTGATTGGCGTACCGGCGCGACCGCGTAAATCCCATCTGCAAAAACTTGCGCGCCATGTCCATCCCGACAAAATCACCCTGGCGTCCGTAGGCTTTAAAAAGCTGCCAAATCTTTTTGGCTGACCCCTCTGCCATATCAGGGGTTGCAAATTTCCAATAGGGAAGGATTTCGCTTTTATACGGTTCGGCTATTAAAACTCCTTGCTCGCCCCGCCCAATTTGATATTTTTCAGGGTATTTTCTGAAATCAATATTCCTGTACCTATTGGCGTAAGAAGTATCGCTCATACTTTCCTATTTTTTTACCTTAAGCGGCCACCACATGCGTGGGCCAAGTTCCAACGTAAGTGCTGGGACAAGAAGAGATCGGACGATAATCGTATCCAACAGTACCCCGAACGCAACAATAAAAGCGATCTGCACTAGGAACATGATGGGGATTACACCCAACGCGGCAAACGTTGCCGCCAGCACGATACCTGCCGACGTGATAACCCCGCCTGTCACTACCAGTCCTTTAATCGTGCCCGCACGCAGACCCAGCCGAAGCGTCTCCTCCCGAACTCGGGTCATCAGGAAGATATTGTAATCAATGCCTAGTGCAACCAAGAACACAAATCCGAATATGACCACTGACGGATCCGCACCAGGGAAGTTCCACACGTTGTTGAATAGCAGCGCAGAAACCCCTAGGGTGGCGCCAAAGGAGAGAACGGTTGTCAACAGGAGTATGATCGGCGCGATCAGTGATCGAAGCAACATCATGAGAATCAGGGTGATCGCGACAAGTATCAGGGGGATCACGACATAGAGATCACGCAGCGATGCCTGATTGGTGTCATACTGAATTGCACTCGTTCCACCGACGAGCGCACTCTCGTCCACGGCCTTCACTTGCTTTCGAAGCTCTACAATATCCTCGCGGGCCGCAACCGAATCAGGCGCATCCTTTAAGGTAACTTGCAACAGTACAGTATCATCGGCAACCTTCGGCGCGGCATTTCTAAACGGATAAGCTTCATCGGCAAGAGACTGGACGTCCGGAATTGATGTGGATGCCATCCGGAAGGACTGTTCGATAAGGGCGTCGGGTGCTCCGGGCATCCGAGCAGCGATCTCTCGTCGTATTTCTGCCAGCTGGGTGTCACGCTTTTCAGTGATCGTCGCTACGAGCTTACCACGCAACTCCGTCTCTGCCCGGCCCACCGGTGCCGCCCCTGAAGGCGTCCCAGTTGCCGTTACGTTAACCGAATCAATACCATCGCTTTGATCTAACCTCTCGACGACGTCATCGATCTTGGCAACATTTGCCAACACATAGGTTGGCGAGCCCGAACCGCTCGGGAAATGTTCGTTAAGGATTTTCTGGCCCTCTCGCGCTTCTGAATATCCAAGGATGAGGTTACTTTGCGATACGCCTTCTGCTCTTAGATGCGGCACACCCAGGCAGGCGATAACGAGAACGAGCAATGTTCCCGCCCAGATCCTTCGCGGATGGCGACTGACTAGCCTTCCTACTTTTGCCCATGCCGCATGTCGATACGCATAATCATGGAGCGTCTTATCTTTTTCCTGTATTGGTTTTCGGGGCCAAAATGCCATTCGCCCAAAGACCAGCATGACCGAGGGGAGGAATGTTAGGGCAACTGCGACAGACAATGTTATACCAATACCACCGACCGGCCCTAGTGCCTTGTTCGAGCCAAGATCAGAAAAGAGAAGACACAATAGCCCGATAGTCACCGTCCCCCCAGCAGCGATAATTGGTTCAAACGACGCCTTGAAGGCCGCCTTTGTTGCCTGCCAAGCTGTTTGATGCTGCATTAGTTCTTCGCGATACCTCGAGATATACAGCAGCGAGTAGTCTGTCGCCGCTCCAATAACCAAGATAAACAGGATCCCTTGAACCTGCCCGTTCAACTCTATAACACCCGCCTCGGCAAGATGATATACCGCAAATATTCCGGCAGCAAGGGCTGACATCGCAGCCGTTAAAACGATGATCGGTAAAAAAGGCGAACGATACACAACAATCAAAATGACAAAAACCACACCGAGAGCCACCAATAGCAACGTGCCATCGATCCCCTCAAATGCTCCTTGCAGATCATGAGCGAGCGATGCCGGGCCGGTCAGCTTATGTTCAACGGGAAGATTGGCATCGTTCAGTGTCGTCGCGAGGGCAGGAAAAATCTCTTTAAAGTCACCGTCACTTTGAAGGGGGAGAACCAGAAAAGCCGCTTTGGAATCTTCGGATATTATAGCCGGCGACAACTCTTCTTTGACACCCTCCACCTTGCCAAGCTCCGCCCGCACTCTATCAATCGCTTCTCTGTCTTCGTTCGATAAAGCCTCCTTATCGGTATCAAAAACCGCCAAGGCGGGGATTGTACTGTTGTCACGAAATTTCGATAGCTGCTCGTTTACTCGGGTCGCTTCGGCTGTCTCAGGCAAAAAAGTTGTCAGGTCCGTGCTAGAAACATCACTGATTTTGCCAAAGTACGGCCCCCCTACCGCAGCCAATGCCAACCATACAATAATTAAGCTGCTCGGTAGGATAATACGAAGCCACTTTGGGGGAGCAGATTTGTATTTCTTTGTCATTCCTTTAGTATATATAAGAATCTGCTTTTATCGACATAAGAATCTAGGAACCGCTACTTGCTCCCTCTTGCTTACTGAATAGTCTTCCCTATTCAGAGAAAAGGCCGTCACGGCCAGGCGACCATTTGCACGCTTGGCGATATGATAACCGGTGCCGTTGGTCGCTCAAACCAAGCCCGTTCCACCTTGAGGGCCTTTGCTACTAATGACTCGTCTTACGGCGGAACAGCCACGAAGCCACCACCATAGAGACAACCATGATACCAAGGCACCATAGGGTTGCAATCCAGAGATGGTCACCGACCGGCCACCCGAGCATCAATGCACGGATCGCCTCGATAATGTGGGTGATCGGCTGGTTTTCCGCAAATGCTTTAAGGCCGTCGTTCATACCCTCGAGTGGAACAAACGCGCTACTGGCGAAGGTAAGAGGGAAGACAACGATAAACGAAAGCCACTGCACACCTTCGATACTCTTGGCCATCACACCGGCAATCGCCGAAAGCCATGAGAAGGCAAGTGTGAAGAGGAGGACGATCCCTGTGATTAGCAGCCAGTCAACAAAATTCGCATTTGTCCTAAATCCAATCGCGAGTCCCGCCACAATCATAACTGCGGTTGAAATCCCGTTGCGGAACAGGTCGGAAATAACGTGACCGTTTAGGACCGCTAGGTTAGCCATCGGCAATGAGCGGAACCTATCAATGATTCCCTTTTGCATATCGTTCGCCACTGCAATAGCTGTGGTCGTCGACCCGAAGGCAACGGTTTGGACAATAATACCCGCCATCAGGAAGTTAAGGTAGGTCACACCCGGCGGCAAGGCCTGCGAAATTGCCCCGCCAAACACAGTGGCAAACAATACCAAGAACATGATCGGTTGGAAAAACGTTCCGAGCAGCTGGTCGGTGTTACGAATAATATGCGTGCTGCTGCGCTTGATCATCAGCAGCGAATCCATCACCCAAAGCACGAGCTTCGGCTTTTTTTCAAATTCCAGTTGAACGGCCATTATTTCTTCCCTTTCTTTTTCTCAGCCGGTTTCTTGGCCTGCTTGCCCGTCAGCGACAGGAACACGTCATCCAAGGTTGGCTTGTGGATCGTCATCGATTCAAACTCAATCTTTTGCTTCGCTAAGACATCCAGCGTTTTACGAACATCGGCGCTCGTATTCTTGATGATTGTCGTAACAGACAAATCTTTTTCGTTCTTATCAGCAACATCTTTGCCAAGCGCCTTCACTGCTTCGGCAAACTGTTTTTCACCGGCAAATTGAAGCTCCAAACGATCTTTGCCCACCTTGCCCTTTAGCTGGGCGGCGCTTCCCTCTGCAATCACCTTGCCGCCGTCGATCACGACGATGTTGTCGGCCAGCTGGTCGGCCTCTTCAAGGTATTGGGTCGTAAGGAGAATAGTCGTCCCGTTTTCCATCAGCTTTTTGATGATCGCCCACATAGCCAGGCGTGAACGTGGATCAAGCCCAGTGGTTGGTTCATCCAAAAAGATAATTGGGGGAGTCGCAATCAGGCTGACAGCCAAGTCGAGACGTCGGCGCATACCACCCGAGTAGGTTTTTGCGGGGCGGTCGGCAGCCTTCTCCAGGCCAAACTCTTTTAGGAGTTCTTCGGCACGAGCAACAGCGCTTCTCTTGGTTAATCGGTACAGACGACCCATCATGACCAGGTTTTCACGCCCAGTCAGCAGTTCATCGACTGCCGCAGACTGCCCGGTCAGACCTATAACGCTTCGAACCTTGTCGGCTTCCTTGACTACATCATATCCTTCTACCGAAACCTTACCGCCGTCAAACGACAGCAAGGTACTGAGGATGCGCACCGTGGTGGTTTTACCTGCTCCGTTTGGACCAAGTAGCGCCAGCATGGTGCCGCGTTCAACCTTGAGGTCGACACCTTTTAGAACCTGGTTTGACCCATAGGACTTCTTAAGGCCCTTCGCCTCGATTACATATTCTTTGGCCATGTATTTCCCTTGTTTTAAGTCAGTGATTTCATTTTATCACAAGAAGGGAAGGGGACAACAAAGAGCCGCTCTCTGGCGGCTCTTGTCTAAACGCGTCCCCTATTCGATTTCTAAATCGTCGGGGAGTGCGGAATGGCGGCTTTGAATAAAAGCTTGGAGCTCTTCGCTGCTACGCGGCCTGTTCCATGTCGCCAGATCCAAAATGTCGCTCATCGTAACCGGCTCGACATCTGCTGAATGATCCATTTTGCTTCCTTTTTGTTTTTATTGCTTTATAAATCTATTTAAGCATAAAAACTATAAAAAAGCAATAGCAAAGTGACTACCTCTTAGGCTTGATCGCGAGCTTTACCAAGCGTAAACAATCTGCCGATTCCCACAGTCAGCAGCGCGTAGACGATAATGGCGACAATGCTGCTAATCTCGAAGGTTGACGCTCCATAACTAGGCTGATAATTAAAGATGCCGTGAAACGGCCAAGCAAATAAGCCGCTGACCACGTAGATGAAATCGACGAAAGCCGAGGTTTGGCTTGCCCCGAGCAGCAACAGAATGACTCGAAGGGCAAGCAGCGCAATAATCACTCCCCCCAAGTAGTATACGACTCGTCGCATGATTACTCCGCCGTCTACCGAAGATGACGTCGAAACACTTTGTCTGCGGACATTCGTATCGCCTTGTTGTTGATTCGTTTCCCTGACCTCTGTTGTTTTATTCTGCTCTTCGTTCATATATACCTCCATGGGTTATGTATTTTTATGGTAGCATAAGCATTTAAAAGTTGTAATTAAGCACACATGCAATATGTCCCTTACGTTTTTTGACCGAACCAGTGTGCTTATGCTATAAATAAACAAGAGGTAAAAAGAAAAATAAACATGACGATCAGTCTTGCCATTGTCGCCCTCGCCGCTCTTATTCACGCCAGCTTTCAGCTGAGTGTTAGTATGCTAACACTTCTTAGTGGCCATGCCATCGGCGCCAAGACCGCACACAAAAAACTGCTGCGGCTTACCTGCAGCTTCCTCACCGGTGCCGGTATTATGACACTGCTGTTGATTTCTTTTACCAGTTTCGTTTTTCAACAAGCCTTCGGCCGCGAAATCCCTACCATTATGTGGGCGATTGGCTGCGGGCTTTTGATCGGGCTGGGGGTTGCCGTTTGGGCGTTTTACTACCGCCGGGAAAGGGGAACGAGCCTGTGGTTGCCGCGAGGAATTGCCAGATACCTGAGTGATCGGACCAAGGCAACCAAGTGGAGTGCCGAAGCTTTCGGCCTTGGCCTTAGTAGCGTCATCGGCGAACTTATCTTTATATTGGCCCCTATCGTCATTAGCGCTCTTGTGCTCATCCAGCTTCCTCCGCTTTGGCAACTGGCCGGTGCCGCCCTTTATACTCTTATTTCACTTCTTTCACTGCTCGTGGTCTATGCTCTGGTTGGCAGTGGGCACAAACTTAGTCGCATTCAAAAGTGGCGCGAAGAAAACAAGCGCTTCCTTCAGTTCGCTGCCGGCAGTGGCCTGATTGTCCTTGGGTTTTATGTCTACGTGGACCAGGTGCTTTCCCAAACCGCTTTTGCCCAAGGAGGCTTTTAGGATGAATCTCGCCATCGATATTGTAAAGCGCGGCGGGCGGCGGCCAAGTGAACGCTTTGACCGGGACAAACTACATACCAGTGTCCGGGCGGCCTGCTTAAGCGTTCGAACTCCTGATGGCGAGGCCGAGCTTATCGCCGAAAAGGTGTGCGACATATTGATGGTGTGGCTAAAGACAAAACCTGAAGTCACCAGCAGCGACCTTCGCCGAAAAGCCGCCCAGACGCTCGACACCTTTCATCCGGAAGCAGCATATTTATATAAACACCACCGACTGGTCATGTAAGGAGACCTGAATGGCAAAGAAACCCCAATTCGATTATGACCTCATCGTCATCGGCACTGGTGCCGGCGGAAGCGCCGCCGCAACTATTGCAGCCCGGGCAGGGAAGAGCGTGGCAGTTGTCGAGGCAGAGACCTTCGGCGGTGAATCTCCCAACTGGGGCGATATCCCGACAAAAGCGTTGCTCCACGTGGCGACTATCTATGACGAGGCGAAGCGGGCTTCCCGCTTTGGACTGCGTTCCTCGGCTATGGGCTATAACTACCCTTCGCTTCTCAACTGGAAAGACCTGGCCGTTAAGCGAACTGGCGCCGGCGGGAACCGTCGCTATTATGAGAACGAGGGCATCAGCGCCTTCAGCGGCACGGCCCACTTCCTTAGTCCACACGAAATCAGCGTCAATCGCCGCCACCTTTCGGCCGCCCACTTCCTCATCGCTACCGGCTCTCATATCGAAGTTCCCAATATTCCAGGTCTGGACAAGGCCGGCTACCAAACACCGCGCA
>JALRBM010000069.1 GCA_023257755.1 Candidatus Saccharimonadia bacterium
ACGGTAAAATCTTTTTCACTAAAACTCAGCCACGAGGCAACCTCCGGAGCTGTGTCTTGAAATTCTATCGTGCCGCTACCTGTCACCTTAAAAGCACGGGGAGTAATCGTCAGGCGCTCCGTCTGTGATCCTGCATTACGAATTTTTAGCTCCTGTATCGTCTCCTGACCAGGTTTAACTGTCGTGACGATCGGCGAGGGAGAAACCTGAATAAAAAACTCACCCTCGGCAGCAGAAGCCCTTGGCGCTCCGCCTCCTGCCATAACACAGGCCACTACCGCCAAAGCGATGAATGGAAAACGGAGACGACGCAGTATTTTTCGCATATACCAGCCTTTAGAAGAGACCTGCACCGATAATAGTAATGGTATCCGTGTAGTCGCTGGCCGCAGCCGTAATACCGCTGATCGCGACGTTATTTTTAATCGTTAACACCGCGGCACTTGCCGTACCATTTGATGACGCCAGGGTACGGAAGCTTGTATCTAAGCCTCCACCTTGGCCGGCGGCTGTTCCAACGAACGGTGCCGCAACGGTGATCGTTCCCGATCCTCCGCCTTGAGTACTAGTGATGCCCGTGTTGTAGCCTTGGGTGCCCGCAACCAGCGTACTATTGGTTCCTGGAGTGGTCGAACCGATGGTGTATGATGCTGAGGCTGATGCCAGGCCGGTGTTAGCGTCCTTTGCCCATACTGCCCAGCCATTTTTGGCATTCGTGTCAACCGTGGCAGTCCTTGGGGTTGGACTGGTTGTCACGCTTGATGTACTGAGGGTACCCAGCGCATCAGTATTGCCGCTGAGCGCAAAGGAGAAGGTTGAGGGAACTGTTGCCGTTACGGTAATCTGATCATTCGTAATACTGGCAGTACTGTACCCGGCAGTATCGATGTTGGCAGGCGCGTTAGTCCGGGTCGTTACTGACCCGGTATTCGAACTGGTGGCGCTTGACTTAACCGTCACGGCAGCCGCGTTTGTCCAGTTAAAGCAGTAAAGCGTCCCAACCGTTAGATCACCGCTTGGAAATGTCACAACTTGCCCGGTGACATTTGTTGCCGTTGCGATGCTAGGCCACGCAGTCCCGCCCGTCGGCCAGGCAAGGTTCGTCGTATTAACGGTAAAGTTTGCCGCTGACCCGAGGGTATAGCCTGTCGGGAAAGTTACCTGGACATCCGCTTCCGTAGCAGTACTGGTTGGTTGAGCACATACCGTTCCAGTAGTTTGCGTGCTTATTTGCATGCGATCAAATCGGACAGTCGTCTTGCCAAGATCAGCAGCCAAGGCTGGAGTGCTTGTTAGCACTGGTGCCACCATAGCAAGTAGCAGTATTAAGATTGCCATTAACCTACGCGAGGGTAGCGTCCTCTTATAGAATTGGCCCATGTGATTTCCCTTCTTTCCCCCTATCAAAAAATCGGTTATCCTCAGTATAGCGGTTATGTATAGGGTGTGCAAGCACACTTTACAACACTTTTATCGCAGGAGAAAATGAATGTCCGCAGCTCGATCCACATGGCGATTACTCTTTGGCGCAGGGATTGCGATCCTTTTCCTGCTCCCAATTCTTCCGGCATATGCCGATGACTTAACGATTAGCGCAACCGTCCACTCGCCAGCCCCGACCCAGGCCGCCCTTATTACGTCACACTACGACGGACAGCGAGTACCAACTAAGGACGCGATTATACGTGGAACCTGTTCACTGGACACGGCCTTTGTCGAGCTTCGGCGTAACAGTGTTTTTGCCGGCACGACCCTATGCACGGCAGGCGTATTTGAAATCCCTCTTACCTTTTTGCTTGGTCCGAACCAATTACAAGTTATAGCACTCAGCAGCACCGGTAATGCTGGACCTCCATCACCAATTATCACCGTATTTTACGATCCACCCGCACCAGAAAAGCCTCCTTTGGCACCACCCGCGCCGCTTGCGCCATTGATCAGGGGAAGCGGCGAGCCGTGTCGAGCACAGCTGGCAGTCCTTGCCGCTCCTCCATACCAAGAAGGGAGCGTGCAGCATCGTCTTGGCTGGACCCTATCAATGCCATCGGGCTGTGCCCCTTATCGAATTACGGCCGATTGGGGCGACGGTATTGTCACTATAGATAAGCTTGAACAAAAGACATATACACTTACCCATACCTACCAAACCCCCGGCTATTACGCTATCTTATTTAGGATCACGGATGCAGCCGGCCAACAAAGCGTCATCCAAGTGATTGCAGTCATCCGGGCCGGCGCTTCGCCTCAAGCTAGTCTTCCTACTACCCCTAGCCCCGACTGGGTAGTGCCGACAATCGTTGCCGCCACACTAACATCGGTAGTCCTCGTTGCGGGAGGCTGGCGCTGGATATTTCGTTTCACGAAGTGGGTTCTTTATAGGCTATTCGGCTAGGCCGTCGTATTGTCAGCGACAAGTCCTAGCGAACTCAACGCCGTGCGAAGCTGCGCCTCTGCTGGAGACTCACCTGCCCGAGAATATGTCAGCGCTGGTCTTGCAGCTACCGGTGCGCCGTAAAATCCAAGCGCACTGCCGGTATGCGCCATTGCACCGGCAAAAATCGCTGCGCTATTGACTGCCATCGTGTTGGCGCCCGCCCGATAAATCAGCGTGTCTCCACCCAACCTTATGCCTGCAAAGCCGCCTAGATCTCCCATCGTTACCTCGTTGGTCGTTCCTCGTTGCGACGTCACATTGTACTGGTTAACATCAAGAACTTTCGATACAACACGGCTGACCGCCCTTATCCAGCTAGAATCAAGTGTGAAAGGCACCTCAGAATCGGGGGTTGTCGTAGCCCAAACTCTCTTAATCGCCGGCATTCTATCTGTAGAGGCATTCGTAATCACCTCCCACATGCAGTGGCCCTGATTAAACGTAGCGATTCGACTGTCCGTGACGATCGCCACCTGCCCGTCGGGTAAACTTATAAATGCTGTGCTGCCAAGGAATGTGGCAGAAAGCCTGTGGGCCGTCTGGCCATCAGCGGTAAGCGCCGGACTAAATGCGCCTGATGCAAGCACTATTAAGCTGCCGCTCCCCTGGCGAACCTCAAACACCCAGTTGGTCGGATTGACCGTAAAATGACAGGCCAAATCGCTGAGATCCATGGCGGCCGTATTCGCAACTAAAATCGTTACGGCACCCGTTGAGGTTGACCCCGATTCAAACACAAATTCCGCGCCTTGCTGCCAAACCGGCGCAGAAAGTGAAATCTGTCCGTATCCTGCACCAACCACCCCGGCGGCAAGAGTAACACGTTGATTTCGGATTCGCAGCGGCTGCGTTCCGCTTGTCGTCCATGATTGGCCGGAATCCGCCTGCGTTCCTCCCAGCAAAGCATCCGCCTTCGCCTGCCACTGATCGTGCGTAAACGCCTCAGGGGTTTTAATATATTTCCCAGTTAGGCTAACCTCATTTGAGTCGCCGTCGATACTATTGACGACTGGCTTCCACTCTAAAATGCCTCCATCTGCCGTTATCGTTTGACCGTCGGACGGGCCGTTAGTGGTAGAAAGCTGGGAAACCCCAACCGTTGCACTCTTCAGGTTGCCATCTGTCGTATGGGCAGTTGAAAGGTAATCATTAAGGACGTTGCCCCATGATCCTGCATCAGCCCCTGGAACCGGTAATCTGGCCATGTTTGCTCCTTTTATTAGCTAAATAATATCATAAGCGCTATCAAATATCAGGATTGATTTCTAGCTTGCAACTTCATACTGCGAACTCCATGACTAAGATGTACACCCAGAAATGCGAAAACCCGCTCCTCTGCGGAGCGAAGCTCAACGCATAGAGCGGGGTTGGGTGGAAAAAGAGGGGAATCCGCGCGGACAGTAATTTCCGCGTGCCTCTTTTGCCACGAGACGATCAGTCGGCGCGGAGCAGCTCGTCAAGCAACTCCTTCATCGTGGCCAGCCCTTTGCCGGCCGTCGGGTCGTCGGCCGAACAGCGGACCACCCAGACGTGGAGGTGTGGCTGGGTCTGGCCCGCGGAGGCGCCTTGGTTGAACGAAATGATGGCCTCGCCACCCATGTCGTCCTTCTGGCGCTTGGCCTCCAGCATGATGTCATCCCAGACGCCGGTCAGTTCCGCGATGTCCTCGGCGTGGTGCCGGGGAATCACGAGCCGGTACTTGGTGCGGTCCCATTCGACCATCTCACCGGTCGCCTTATCCCGCCGAAGAGGGACGACCACGAAGACCTTATCGGTTTCCGCGATCACCTCCTCGGGCTTTCGACTAGGGATACGGCAAAGCATGCAATCCACGTGGGTCTCCTTGTCGTCGGTCCAACACAATGTTGGTAATAATATTATAGCACAATATGTATATTTAGTCTATAACCAGTATACATCAAAAAGATGCGGTTACGTGGTTTTTCGTATGTTTTAAGCCAACACATTTTCACATACTGCACAGGGGTGATCGCGGTCTCTCGTAAGAGAGTTGACATAAAGTCTATAACTTAGATTGCAAAAGAAAAAGCCCACTGCTTAGTGGGACTTTTCTAGTCTGAATAATTACTTGGTGACCCTACCGGGAATCGAACCCGGATTGCCAGGATGAAAACCTGGTGTCCTAACCGTTAGACGATAGGGCCAAATTGTGAGAGAAAAGGAACAAAAATGTGTTTACATATTTTTGAACTTTTCCGAGCAATTTGTGCCCGATATGGAACATATAGGGCTGCGCTCTCAAGTATCTGCCGAGGCATTAACTCCAAAGTAGTGTAGCAAAAATAAATCCTCTTTTCAAGAGGTGAGTGGATGTGGTGGGCGGCGCCTGCGGGAGCCGCCCACCACAATCCGACGGATAGGAACTAGGATGCGATCGAGAGGCCCGGAGCTTGGCGCAGTCCTCTCATGCGAACCCGATCGCGCGCGGGGCGTCCATGGAAGTGCCGATCATTGCGGTAGCTCTGCCTGGCACCCTTGAACATGGTCAGGTACTCGTCGGCGACTGACTGAGGCACCCACCACTCGCCGTTGACGTACCAGACGAGCTTCATGTCCCGCAGCATCACCAAGAGACGCATGAAGATCTCGAAGCGGACCTGCCGGGCCACTGCCTCGCGGTGCCTCTTGGGGACGTCCCGGTAAGCGACCGGAAGGTCGCTCAGGGAGTAGATCTTGTTCTGGGCCCGCTCGCTCATCACCCTCTGGATGTAGGTAGCCAGGCTGGTCAGCTTGTCGTCGAGCCCCACGATGTAGCCATGGGTTGCTCGGCGCCCCTTACCAGACCGGGCATCCGCAAACACGCGGATCACCCTCCAGCGGGCATCGTGCAGCGCCTCGGCGAACTGCCCCGCGGTAAGAAAGTCGCCAAGCTCGAGTTCCTGCGGGTCCCGTTCCCCGTTTGTGCTTATCACTGTTCCTCCGTCGGTAGGTACTTCGCAGACGTCGGATCCCTCTCTGTCCAGTGTCCCGAACCGGGCACTTCTTGTGCGATACCCCTATTAAATAGTACAGGGATAGAATTAGCAATATATGTCAAATATGTGTCGGTTTAGATATTTTACCCCTTAAGACTATTGACATTTTACTCATTTTGTGATAAATTACATACAGCATTGAGTTCGAGGTGTCGAACCCACCGGGTTCATTAACAAGTCAGATCATTACAGTACATGTGCGCTACTGGCCGCAGTATCCTGGGTGTGAATCGACTTCATCCCCGGGGCCGCTGCGGCTAGCAGACCCAAGCACATGACTACCATCCCGCACACATGGAGGCAACCATGGCCAACGAACGGCCACTGATGCAGCGCGTCCTCGCCTGGGCCCAGTCCTACACGGATCTGAAGAAGTCCATCGAGGCGGCGCTGGAGAACGCCCCTACCGGCAGTGCCCTGCACCAGACGCTCACCGAGCTCCTGGAGCAGCTCAAGCCGCAGGGCGTCTTCTTCAACGCCAAGATCTCCAAGCCCCTCAACACCAGGAAGTCCGCCGGCGCCACCGCCCAGGACACCTGGCTGGCGGACCACGTCGACATGCTCGACGAGCTGGAGGCCAACCTCCGCTCGATCCAGGCGGGCTTCGACGACCTCCGCCCCGAGGGGACCACCGTGCCCGCCGTCACCGAGGAGGCTCCGCCCACGAGGGTGATGGTCTCCCCGACCGACGGCGAGGCACCCCCCAGGGTCAGGCGCGCCGCCGCCCGGCGCACCCAGCCCGCCCAGCCCACCAACAACTGACAGAAGGGGGACAAAGCCCCCACATGAAAGGAGGTGATCCGCATGGCACCCAACGTGCTCATGTGGATCTTCGTTTCTCTACTGGGGGCTGGAACCCTCGTGATCGCGTTCACCCGAAGCGTGAAGCTCGGCATCCACGGCGTCGCCCTCGCGGGCTTCCTCGCTGTGATCATGCTCACCACGCTTCCGCTGTTCGTCATCGTGGCGTTCGGCAGCATCTGGCTCATCTCGCTGGCGATCGTCGCCGGCTGGTGGACCAGGATGGAGAAGTTCGGCAACTGGATGGCCGTGGTCGCACCAAGCTTCGCCGTCATGGTGCTCGTCACCGTGTACGGCATGGCCGCCGGCCCGTCCGGCAACGCGAACACGGTCCAGATGACCCTCCCCCTCCCCGGGGGTGGTGTCCAACTGGCGGCCGTCGTCGACTCCCTGCGAGTCGAGGACACCACCCCGGACGAGCGCGCCAAGCGCTACGCGGCCATCATGGCCGAGCACTGCCCGAACGGTGTCCGCTACTTCGCCGACGAGGCGGAGCCGGGTACCAACCAGATGGGTCCGACCATCCAGGTCGGCACCGTCAAGGCGGCCCAGTACCGCTGGGACGTCAAGAAGACGTGCGACGTTGTGTGGCTCGCCACCACCGTCCACTCCCTCAAGTACGGCGCGAACCTCAACCAGACCTTGGTCATGGACGAGGCGCGGTCGTACCTGGCCGACCCGGCCAAGCGGATTGCCGCCGTGCAGTTCGTGGACGCCGAAGTCGTCGAGTTCCGTCTCGTCGACGCCGGCGAGACGCCGTATCGATCGCTCGGCATGATCCCTGGCAAGAAGGGTGAAATGCCGACGCTCACGCAGTTCAGCAACCAGCCGGCCCTCGGGTACGCGCTGGTGGCCGTGCTGCGGGACAAGACCGTTCGGCACTACCGGGTCAGCTGCGACATCCAGTTCTCCAGCCCCCTGGAGATTCCGGGTGTCGCCAAGCCGGAGAAGGCGGAAGTTCCGCCCAACCCGAAGAAGTACCCGCCGACCGTGGTGACCACGCCGCCGAGCACGACGAAGACGACGACTCCGACCACGGAGACGACGCCGCCGTCCACCTCGACGAGCACCACCACGACCACCCCGGGGACGTCCACGTCGACCACGACAACGACAACCCCGCCTTCGTCGACGACCACCACGACGACGGAGACCACCTCCACCACCACGACCACTACCACTTCGCCGCCGTCCTCGACAACCACGACGACGAACACGAAGGGTGATGGTCCGGCGCCATCCGGCATCCCCACCGACACCACACAGGGTCCAGTGGAGTCGGAGGCTCCGGTGGAGACCACCCAGGCCAACCCCGGCACCCAGCCGGAACAGGCCGACCCGGGCCAGTCGGCCCCTGGGGGAACCCAGGAGCCGACGCAACAGCCCGTCCCCACTGTGGAGGAGACCGGCGGCGCCGAGCCGTCCAACCCCCACACCGGTGACGTCGACCCCGACGCCGCCATCACCACCACCGTCCAGGCCATGAGCATGGGCGGGACCAACGGCGCGGGCCTGCTGGTGGGCATCGTGGCGTTCATCGCCATGGTGATCGCCAGCTCCTTCGTGCGTCGCAGGGAGATCGAGGCCGGCAACGGCTGATCTCTTTCCTGACAGGGAGCGGCGGATGACCCCAGTGGTCGTTCGCCGCTCCCTCAACGGAGTAGTCATGTGTACTATTCCAAGGAGTCATCTCCTGTTCGTAGCACCCATTAGGGCGCTCGCAGTTGCAGATGACCCCTTGGTTCATCCCATGTTTTGTAATGATCTGACTTAACCTTCAATGCGGTCTTTAACAATCCGATAAGCGTAAGTATTTACATTTTTCAAATTTTGTTATATAATGTATCCAAACTTTTAATTTGGCTCGTGGAGTGCCAATAAAGGAGAGTGTTTATGAAAAAACTAATTGCCGCTTTGCGGCGCGCACCAAAGCGATTTGGCGCCCTGGCAATCGTGGCAGCCGCGATACTTGTACCTGCTGCACTGTTCGCCTGGGGTCCAGACCGACCAACGTTTACGCGTGAGCAGCCTGCTCCTTACGTAACGTTCAACTCAATCACCAACAACGCCCAAATTGGTGACGAGCGAAACTTCGTTCGCATCAAAGAAGCGGCTGCTCCAAACAGCAGCTACGGCGAAGAGGTGAATCTGCAAGCTGGCAAGGACTACGAAGTTTTCGTGTTCTACCACAACAACGCAGCAAGTAACCTTAATGACGAAGCAAACAACTTCAAAGGTATCGCCAAAGACGCCTTCATGCGTGTTCAGATGCCTGCCCGTGTCAATGCTGGCGACAAGGCCCGTGTGACCGGATTTGTTGGTGCTTCTAACGCCAACCCAACCCAAGTTTGGGACGAGGCATATGCCAAAGCAACCGAGAACTTCTCGCTGCGATACGTTCCCGGCTCTGCCAAAATCTTCAACTACGGTTCGACCAACGGCCAGGCTATGCCTGACACGCTTTACACGACCGGCGCACCTCTTGGGTTCAATGCCCTGGATGGTAAGGTTCCTGGTTGTAACGAATTCTCTGGTTACGTAACCTTTAAGTTCCGTGCCGACCAGCCTAACTTCGAAGTCCAAAAGGAAGTTTCGAAGGCTGGCGAGAACAAGTACGCCGAAGAAGTGACCTCTCTTCCAAACGGCGAAGTAGAGTTCAAAATCAAGTACAAAAATACCGGTACGATGCAACAGGACAATGTGATCATCAAGGATAAGCTCCCTGCCGGTCTGACATACGTCCCTGGAAGTACTCAGGTATCTAACGCCTCGACTGGTAACCAGTGGAAAGCGATTGATAACGACGCAGTTGTTGCCCGCGGTATCAACTTAGGCTCTCACGCCCCCGGCGCTGCAAGCTACGTCAAGTTCAAAGCCAAAGTTACCGATGCCAGCAAGCTTGAAAAGTGTGGTATCAACACCATGGTAAACACCGCTACTGCTGAAACCGAAAACGGCAGCAAGAGCGATACCGCCAGCGTCAAAGTTCAGAAGGACTGTAAACCTAACGAATGTAAGCCAGGCATTCCTGTCGGTGACGAACGCTGTAAAGAAGCTGAAGTCCCAACCGAGCTACCAAAGACCGGTGCAGGTGATGGTATCTTCGCCCTCCTGGGTGTCGGCGCCCTCATTGCCAGTGTTGGTTACTACGTAGCCAGCCGCCGCTCGCTTATCGGATAAGAGACTGACCGCTCTACTCATGTAGGCATCAGCCTCACCTAAACCGCCCCTGTTAAACAAGGGCGGTTTTTGGTATACTAGTGACACTATGGCGAAGCAGAAAAAGAAACGCAACAAGGTATATTCAGGTCAGGGTGCCGCTGTCACCCGACCTACTGTCACGCGGCTTAATGCTGTCCAGCGCAATAAACTGCAGCAATGGTGGTTTGATAAAAAGCGCATCGCAAAGCCCGTTCTTATCGGCGTAGCCGCAGCAACCGTGGTTATCTGGCTACTTATTGAACTCGTCCGAATTATCTTCAGGGGCACTGCTTAGTCTCTTGACTGGCAAACGGAACCCGAACGTACTCCCCTCGCCCTCAACCGATTCAAACACCATACTGCCGCCGTGTGCATCGACTACCTTTTTAGCCAAGAAAAGCCCGACGCCAGTGCCATCAGGCCGCTGCTTGCGGGCATTCGTAGCCCGGAAGAATTTTGAAAACAGGTGCGCTTGCTCTGACTTTGGTACGCCGATTCCTGTATCCTTTACAGTCAATACGGCATCGCCCTCTACGATCTCAAGCTTGATATCAATCGCGGTGCCCTCATGCGAATAATAAATTGCATTGTCGATAAAATTCATTAACACTTGCCGCAACTTGCCTTCGTCGACGTAAAGAACAGGAAAGTAAGAAGGCTTCCGAAACTTTAGGGTTAGATTGTGCGCTTTTGCCGTGGTTTGCAGACTCTCCACCTCCTGTTCGACAACCTTAGAGAGGTCGATAGGTCGCTGTTCTAACATAAACTTCCCCGTCTGCAGCCGCGACACATTCAAAAAGTCGTTGATCAAATGGACCATCCGTTCACTACTGATATACGCTTCGCCAAGGAGTTGCCGCTGCGTCGCCGTGATCTTCCCTACGTCACCCTCAAGCACCATGCTGATGTACCCTTTCACGCTCGTCAGTGGTGTGCGTAATTGATGCGACGCCATACTAACGAACTCGTCTTTAGCCTCGTCAAGTCTACGTAATTCCGTGTTCGTATGTCTTAATTGTGCCGTGGCTTCTTCTACTTTTGCCTGAAGAGTTTGATTAAACTGACGGATCTCCTCAAATCTAAGAGAGTTTTGTATTGCTATTACTAGCTCATTGGCAACTATTTTAAGGATCGCCGAGGTCACGCCGGCGCCG
>JALRBM010000055.1 GCA_023257755.1 Candidatus Saccharimonadia bacterium
AGGGAATCGGTAAAGAATTAATAGAAAAGTTAAAAGACGTTGCCCGTAATGTTGGTGCCTACGTGGTATTCGTCCAGGCGGACGAGGGGGATGACGCCGTGCATTTCTATCGCTCTCTCCATCCATCCGAAGATCTACAAACCAGGAATTTTGACTTTACCCTATAGGACAATTGGAGGTATCTATGCTTTTGCTGTTCAGTCTTCTCATCGCGGTTTTGATCAACATAACGCTATTCTTTATTGCCTATGCGAGGCAGTCAGATAAGCTGACGGATTTTTCATACGCCCTTAGTTTCATCGTTGTGGTAGTGAGCGCTTATGGACTTAGTGCGGAGCGTTCGTTGCAACTTGGTATAGTAACGCTGCTCGTCGTGGCGTGGGCACTTCGCCTCGGGATCTTTTTGGTCTACCGCATACGGAAAATTGGCAAAGATGCCCGCTTCGATGATATTCGCAGTGATTTTTTCAAGTTCTTAAAGTTCTGGGTAGGCCAGGCGTTCGTCGCGTGGTTGCTGCTCCTTCCTGTGCTGTTCCTGGCGGGGCACCAGTCCACTATCGGCATCGTTTTTTATGTCGGAATTTCGGTATGGGCGATAGGATTAGCGATTGAATCGTTGGCGGACCTGCAAAAGTACCGCTTTATCAATAATCCTGCCAACAAAGGCAAGTGGATCGACCAGGGATTGTGGCATTATTCCCGTCACCCTAATTACTTTGGAGAAATATGTATCTGGATAGGTATTTACATTGCCACTGTCGGAGCACTGAGTCCGTGGGAACGGGCGCTGGCGCTTGTCAGCCCGATAGCCATCTTTATTACGCTACGTTTTGTTTCCGGCGTGCCGCTCCTTGAAAAATCTGCTGATAAGAAGTGGGGCGATGATCCGGAGTATATCGCGTATAGGAAATCCACGTCACTGCTTATCCCTTGGTTTAAAAAACGGCGAGGTTCTCGATGAAGTACGTGGCCTTACTGAGGGGGATCAACGTCGGCGGAAACAACAAAGTCAGTATGGCGGATCTCAAGCTTGTCTTTGAGGAGACGGGTATGGGCAATGTCAGTACATACATTAATTCCGGAAACGTCATTTTTGAAAGTGAAGAGAAGGATAGGCACCGATTGATCGCGAGCCTTGAGAGGGCAATTGAAAAGCGATTTGGATTTGCCGTTAAGGTTCTTGTGAGGAGCAGAGAGGATATGCTTCGGATCGCCGCGAAACTACCTGACTCGTGGGTGAACGATACGACAATGAAATGCGACGCCATGTTTTTATGGGAAGAGGCCGACACCCCGGATATTCTGAAGCAGATCGTGATCAAGCCTGAAATCGATCAGGTTATCTATGAGCCAGGTGTGTTGCTGTGGGCTGTAGACAGAGGTCTCGTGACGAGGAGCGGTTTGATGCGGATTGCTGGCATGCCGCTTTACAAACAGATGACGATCCGCAACTGTAACACGCTTCGTAAATTAGCCGCATTGATGAGTTAAATTCGTGATACGATGAGTGCATAACATAGGAGGAGCGATGAGTAGATCAGCAGTCACCCGTGCCGTAGGCGGATTGTTTATTTTGGTACTAGGGTTGGTATTTCTTTTGAATAACCTGGGGGTTATTGATGTGAGTGAACTGACGGCCCGTTGGTGGCCGCTGCTTATCATCGCCGCGGGTCTTCTTATTCTGGCCAATAATCTTCGTAACTGGGCGGGCCTTTTTCTGGTGGTGCTTGGTGGAGCATACCAGCTACGCGAACTTGGTGCTATCGAGTTTCAGCCCTGGGAAGTTATCTGGCCGCTTATTATCATTTTTGTTGGCGCGTCCTTGCTTTTTCGTCGTTCCTACCTTGGCAGTCGTGCCAGCAAAGAAGAGCGGGATGATTTGACGGCAATCTTGGCCGGAACAAAGAGCACAAATACCTCTAAAAAATTCAAAGAAGCCCGCGTCACGTCGATCATGGGTGGAGCGCAGCTTGACCTTCGCAAGGCAACGTTTGATACGAATG
>JALRBM010000026.1 GCA_023257755.1 Candidatus Saccharimonadia bacterium
AAAGCGGTAGTTTTATGAGTTAACAATTCAGGCCGAACGTTGAAATTAGCTAAGCTCGACGGTTGCGCCGGCTTCTTCGAGCTGCTTCTTTGCAGCTTCAGCTTCGTCCTTAGAGACCTTTTCCTTGACAGGAGCAGGAGCGCCGTCGACGATAGCTTTTGCTTCACCGAGGCCAAGACCGGTGATTTCTTTCACTGCCTTGATGACAGCAACTTTCTGAGCACCTGCATCCTTGAGGGTTACAGTGAATTCAGATTTTTCGTCTTCTGCAGCGGCACCAGCGCCGTCAGCAGGAGCGGCAGCGACAACAGCGGCAGCAGCAGCTGGTTCGATACCGTATTCGTCCTTAAGGATATTCTTAAGCTCGTTAACTTCGAGCACAGTAAGCTTGGTTAGCTCTTCTGCAAGTTTCTTTACGTCAGCCATGATAGACTCCTTTATATTCAATTAATTAGCTTGTAGCTTTGGCTTCAACACCGTCGAGCAGTGCATGAAGATTGCCAGAAAGTGCGTTTGTAACATCGTGGACCGGTGAAAGCAGTTGGGCCACCACTTGGGCGACAAGCTGATTCTTGCTGGGCAGACCGGCAAGCGCTTTCACTTCGTCGGCACTCAACGTTGCGCCTTCACCCGAAAAAGCACCGGCAAATTGCAGTGCCGGGTGGGTTTTTGCAAACTTGTCGAGCACCTGGGCAGGGGCAACTTCGTCCTCGCTGCTGATCGCATAGAGGAGCTGGCCGTTTAGCGCGGTAGTGTCGGTGTCTTTATAGGTGTCGGTGGACTCCATTGCGACCCGGACAAGGCGGTTCTTGACTACCTTGATGACTACACCGGCTTCACGTGCAGCAGCACGAAGTTCCTGGATGTCGGCAACGCTAAGGCCCTGGTACTGTGCGAACACAGTCATCTTGGCCCCGGCGAGCGTTTCGCTCATTTCTGAAACCAAAGCGTTCTTTTTATCGCGTGATATTGCCATAAAATTCTCCTTGGTTAGTATTCGGCCGAATTGTCAACGTGCGGTAATGTGAGAAACAAAAAAGTCTTTGATTCTCGCACTACCAAAGACTTCCATGATGAAATTGTTTATTTACATCCTCGGTAGCTTGATTAAGTGATCTTTTTATCGATACACCGCCACTGTCTCTGGTAATGTCTGACCGTAGTATATAAAACACGGGCAAGAATGTCAACATTACAACCAGCTTTCATGACTACGGGGATATTGTTAAATACAATTATTTATTGTATAATCTAAAAACTATGCCAATGGGTGAAACGCTTAAAGTCGGAGATACTTACGACGATACGGATCCTCAGCTGCGCCAACGCCTGCCGTATGGCGCTGTTCCGCTTGACCCATGGAGAGCGAACTTTTATCACCGCCAACAAACCTACTGGGATGCGTCAGTTCAACGGATACAGCGCAAGCTGCGCGCGACGATGGTTGATCAAGACTGGTTCAGGACTCAGGACCAGGCGCACGAGCTCCACGGATTGATGCATGCCTCGTTAATACAGTCGCATTATTCTCGGCTTGATAAAAACGCTCTTGTTGACGTAAGAGCTCTCGACGGGCTAAAGGATCCCCGTCTTGATAACGCGCGTGCTGGTGTCGCGACTCCGGAAGAACTATTTACGCTGCTTGTTGACCATCCGGAGCTAGGCTCGCTTGAGCTGGCAAAACTTTCACATCCGTTTGACTTTGAGGCAACACAGGACATGGACGAGGCGCTAGATGACCTTATACTTGGATCCGAGGGTGAGATTCTTGACGAAGATCCTCGATACAAAGTGAAACGCGTTGATCCTAATCTGCCCGCTGCGATTATTTTGCGCAAGCGCAATCTTATGGACTTTCCGATGGAAGGTAGCGCAATAGTCCGCATCGTGCATCGCCAAGGTTTCCTGCTATTTAATGGAAGCGGCATTAGCGACGGCCAGAACTTTGAACGCTTTGTAAGACAGTCTCGATTTGCACATCTACGCGATCAAGCGCTGGGCGCTATGGTCGAACATTACCTTGAGGAGCATCCTCGGGGACAATTGCATGGATGGCTGCAGCCTCAAGCATCATCGTATTATGCGAAATACATTCCTTGCCCGCCGGTCGCGCTTTAGGCTAGAATATTTCGTATTTCCTGCTGAATTGAATCGATGGGACGAACCTCCCCCTGGTCATTTGTGCAGGTAATTTTGGTGAATTCAGATGGAAAGAGGTCGCATAGCTTTTCGTACATTGCCACCGCCTTCTCAAGGTGGTGAATATCAGCTTCGTGAATATCCTTCTGCTTGTCGGTGTAACTTCGGGCGTCGTGGCGCTGGTTCATGAGTTCTGATGCGATGACTGCGGGCATCAGTAAAACGATGTTTAGATCTGGTTTTGGTATTTTAAGCATCTCGTACTCTAGATCATGCAACCACTGTAAATACGCGGCAAGCTCTTTTGTTCCGCTGATCTTTTGACCTTGGTGTGCCATATTAGAACCGATATAGCGGTCGCAAAGAACGATCTTTCCCTCGTCTAAGTGTCCGCGTATTGCTTGAGCCGCATGAAATCTGTCGAGTGCGTAGAACAATGAGGGCGTATAGGCACCAAGCTCTTCGGCGCTGCCATAACCGCCGTTCAGATATTCACGGACGAAGAATGATGACGGCTCGTTGTATTGCGGAAATTTATAGACGACAACATCCTTACCCTGATTCCTCAGGTGCTCCAATAAAAGGGCGTACTGCGTTGATTTTCCAGAACCATCGCTGCCCTCGATGACGATGAACATACCCGCTTTCTTCATTATTTTAGGCCGTCCGAGAGGCCGGAAATAATCGGAGGCTGCTTGCGTGTATCTTTATAGGCGCGCGGCAACATTTGCTCGGGCGACCAGGTGCGGATAAGTTCATCCAGGTCATCGGTATGCTGGTACTTGCCGCTGACGCCGCCACGGCCATCGCTATAATCTCCGTCGACGGGACCGGTTTTATGAAAAATAAGCTGCCCTACCCGTTCGCCGACTGGGAGAACAACGGATTCATGTTCGTTTAAATTATAAATTTCTAACGTAATGCGATTGATGTATCCCGGATCAATCCAGCCGGCATCAAAACAGATCGCCACGCCGTTTCGTCCCCAACTGCTGCGGCTGCGGACCTCGCTCGCCCCGCCCGAGGCTCGGATACCGATAAATTCATGCGTGTGGGCCAGTATTCGTTCGCCGGGGCGAAGAACGATGATGGGATGGTCTTCTGGTATATTAGCAAAAAGCTGATAGCCGTATTTTTGACACCATTCCCTATGAGGCATAGCCTCGAGCGGACCTTTGAAATAGCGAGCCACATCGCCTTGGTCAAATGGGTTATAAACCTTGGCATCTTCCTCGTACTCTTGCTTATAAAAGTAGTGCCCTAAAGTAAAATCCATGCTTGCTTCACTGACATGCGATTCATCGTAAGGAACCGACACGATCGCTCCATCCGCGATTGCAGCCTTAATCTCGGTATTGCTGTAGACACTCATAGACTCTCCCTCGTTGTTGCCTCTCGAATAGATTTAGTATGTCATACTGCGGCAGACGATTCAACGCGTTTGCTATGATAAGAGGATGAGGAATATCATCGTGTCCTATGATAAAAAACGTGGAATCGGGGCTGAAAATGATCTGTTGTGGCTGCGCGACCTGCCCGCCGACTTGAGACACTTTCGGGAAGTGACCATGGGCCACGCCGTCATTATGGGGAGGAAGACATATGAGTCGATTGGCAAGCCGTTACCCGGAAGACAAAACATTGTTATTAGCCGGCAAAAATATACCGTTGAGGGGGCGATCGTCGTCGGTAGCCTTGAGGAGGCATTCAGTCGAGTTGATCCAGATAAGGAAGTGTTTGTCATTGGCGGCGGCGAAACATTCCGCAGCGCTGTCGCATATGTTGATAGGATATATGCTACCGAGGTTCAGGAAACTTTTTCTGCGGCCGGAATCTTTTTCCCTCAATTAGATCAAGCCACCTGGAAAGAAGTCTCTAGGGAAAAGCACGAAGCTGACGAGAAAAATAAATACGGTTACGATTTTGTGATTTACGATCGGGTCTAGTAAACTAATAAAAACGATCGAGGGTGTGGCTCGAGGTGAAGGAGGAACGATGCCAGGGGGCCACGAACGACAATATACACGAAAAACCGACGAGGGGCTGCTTCGACTGACAGAGGAAGGCCGAGAGGCACTTGGACCCTGGGTGACTGATATCGAGGGTGATGTCTATGCTATGACCCCTCGGTCTGATGCCCAGGCGGTAGCGGCCGCCATGGCCCGCCTATCACGTAATCCGAACGATCTCCGCGCAATCTTAGCAGATGAGTTTTTGGATGAAGACGGCCGCGAGTTAGCGCTTTTGCGCCGGGTCGTCAATATGTTCGGCGATGATTCCGTCATGCAGCTCTACCCTATGCAGCTTGTGTTCGAAGGTGTCAGTAACCTCGCGACCAAGGAAATCGAATGGGGCCGGCTGGCGGCCTATCTTGAACAGTCGACGCGGTATCTACGCTTTGACAAGAAGGACGAGGAGGGACGGTACGCCTACTTTACGCCGGCAGAACTTGATTCTGAAACCGCCGAGTTGTACGAGGCGCATTTGGATGAAATTTTCGATACTTATTCTGACCTTTATAATAAACTTTACCAACACATCATGGATACCTCGGATGTCCCTGAAGACGAGCGGGATGCCGCTTGGCGTCGCGCTTGTCATGCCCAGGCCTGTGACGGCGTCCGATCACTAC